>JAGBBM010000081.1 GCA_017938485.1 Lachnospiraceae bacterium | reverse complement strand
TTGTTTGAAAAACCTTCATACAAGGAATACTTTAAGTATATCAAACAGGTGGTTATAAACAATGACGCACCTACTATTCTTGACAGAGAAGAAGGTGGCATCGGAAAGATATCTGCGGCTCCAATCAGATTGGGAGAGCAGATATTGGGAATATGGATTTTAGGCTCCTACACAGAAACTGAGACTGAGAAGCTCAAGAAGATATATGAGGACCATTGGGTTATAGCAACCTTGCTTTCAGACTATGCTTACAAAAATGCTATGATTGATAGAGAGATTGCCAAGTCAAGAGGAGCAGGCGCTAAGCTTAGAGAAGAGCTTGCGAGACAAAATATTATAAATGAAGCATTAAGTAAGATTAACAGCAAGCTGGCGGATAATGTGGATAGCATTGTAGAAGAAACTATCAAGGATGCAGGTATTCATATGAATATCGATAAGGTATTTATCTATACCATGGCTAAAGGTAATTCAGAGGAGTACAAGCTTAGAAGCTATTGGGATGCTACAGGGGAAGCACCAAGTGAAGATTTGTACAAGACACTTCCTGGTCGGATGTATCTCATAGAGGATAACATCAAGGATGGACAGGGGGTCTATATGGTGGATAGTTCTGTTATGACAGAAGATGACAAGCTTAACATCATGAGATTTAACTTTAAATCAGTTTTGGCGTATCCGTTGTACTTGAACAATAAAATCTACGGAACCATATTCTTTGCGGTAAGTAGAATGCAAAGACTTTGGACCAGTGATGAGCTTAGATTTACTAAGAGTATTGCCCTCGTAGTGCAGAATATGTTCGAAAATGCAGAGGGAGATGAAAACATCCGCTCTGTCAACAAACACCTTATATCAACTTACAATAATTTTAAGGTGGGAGTATTTGTAAGGGATACTTATTCTGGAGAGGTACTTTTCTCCAATTCAAAGATGAATGAGATGCTTGGATATGATTTTACAGGCGGAGATAGTAGGATTATTCTCACAGATTTACATGACAGATTTGATAATATAACAGGCATGAGGAAGCCATTTATCACTAAAGAAAAGATTGTTAACTGGAGAAGTTATATAAAAAGCTTAGATGATATTATGGATATCACCGAGATACAGATAGAGTGGCTTAAGGGTGAGGCTGCCTCACTAATTATTTTAAGAAAAGCTAAGGATTTAAAATAAAATGACGATATATCTATTAGCGGGAAAGGAGTAGAACATGGCAAGTTCAGATATAGGAATTGATTTAGGAACAGCCAGTATACTAGTTTATGTTAAAGGCAAAGGCGTTGTATTAAAAGAGCCTACCGTTGTTGCATATGATAGAGATACAAATAAAATCAGAGCCATAGGAGAGGAAGCAAGACTTATGCTTGGTAGAACTCCTGGCAATATAGTTGCAGTAAGACCTCTTAGACAGGGCGTTATCTCTAGTTATGAGATAACAGAGAAGATGCTTAAGTATTTTATACAGAAGGCAGTTGGTAAGAGCTTCTTTGGACGTAGACCTCGTATCAGTGTATGTGTACCATCAGGAGTAACTGAGGTTGAGAAAAAAGCAGTTGAGGATTCTACTTATCAGGCAGGAGCCAGAGAAGTATTTATCATCGAGGAGCCAGTAGCAGCAGCTATAGGAGCAGGCATCGATATATCAAGACCATGTGGAAACATGATAGTAGATATAGGTGGAGGTACTTCTGATATAGCAGTTATTTCTCTTGGAGGAACTGTTGTCAGCACTTCTATTAAGGTGGCTGGAGATGATTTTGATGATGCTATCGTAAAGTTTATGAGAAAAAGACATAACATTCTCATAGGTGAGCGTACAGCGGAAGAAATTAAGATTAACATAGGTACCTGCTATAAGAGACCTGAAAATATAGCTATGGATATAAGAGGACGTAATCTTGTTACAGGACTTCCAAAGACAGTGACAGTAACATCAGATGAGACAGAGGAAGCGCTTAGAGAGGTTACAGCTCAGATAGTGGATGCGGTGCATTCTGTTCTCGAGAAAACCCCACCAGAGCTTGCAGCAGATATAGCTGACAGAGGTATAGTTTTAACAGGTGGAGGAGCTCTTCTTCACGGTTTAGAGGATCTTATAGAGGAAAACACAGGTATTACTACTATGACCGCAGAGGAGCCGCTTACAGCGGTTGCTATAGGAACAGGCAAATATATAGAGTATTTGAGTGAAAAGAAGTAATTCAAGGAGTTGAAGAAGATGGTAAGAGCGTTGTACACAGCCTGGACAGGACTTCGTAATGAAGAAAAACGTATGGACGTTATAACCAACAACATGGCTAATGCCAACACCACAGGATATAAGAAGGTTGAAGTGACTTCTCAGTCCTTTGCATCTCAGCTTGCAGTTAAGATTAATGACGATATCATTGGACCTGATTTGATAAGAGGGGTTGGAGATGTAACGTTAGGTGTTAAGATTGGTGAGACATATTACGATATGAGCCAGGGTAATTTTAAGGAGACTGGTAACCAGTACAATTTTGCGTTATCAGGAAAGGGCTTCTTTACCATCCGCATGACAGACAAGGCTGGAGTTGAACACATCAGATATACTCGTGATGGCGATTTTACAGTGACCAAGGAAGGTTATCTTGTGACTAAGGACGGAGATTTTGTGCTGGGTGATGGAGGAAATCCTATACAGATTCCTGGAGCAAATACAGAAGAGATTAACGTAAATGAATTAGGTGAGATATATGTTGGCAACGACTATATTTCAACTTTCCAGTTGGTGGATTTTGAGAGCTATGATGCACTTTCAAGCTACGGTGAAAATATGTATGAGCCAGTAGATGGTGCGGTTATGATTGATTCAGATGCTACAGTTACTCAGGGATATCTGGAAATGTCCAACATTAACATGGTAACAGAGATGGTTGATATGATTGCTGTAACCAGAGCCTATGAAACTAACCAGAAGATGGTTCAGACTATCGATGATACTTTGAACAAGGCAGTTAACGACGTAGGTAAGGTATAAGGAGGTAGATTAGTATGATGCGTTCACTATGGACTGCAGCCTCAGGTATGAGAGCACAGCAGACTAACGTTGATACAATAGCCAACAACTTGGCAAATGTTAATACAACAGGATATAAAACTCAGGAGGCAAGCTTTAAGTCTCTTCTATATCAGAATTTACAGTCAACTTCTACCAACAATGTAGGAGAAGAAAAACCAGTACCTGCGGAAGTGGGACTTGGAAGTAGAGTTTCGGCTATTACCAGTGCGTTTACACAGGGAAGCTTGCTTGAATCAGATAGAGCATTTTCTATTGCTATTGAGGGAGATGGCTTCTATCAGGTTAGAACAACAAACGGAGAAATACAGTACACTAGAGATGGTAACTTTTCTATATCTCCTGTAGCCGGGGGAAATCTCCTTTGTACAGCAGATGGTTATCCTGTACTTGACCAAAGAGGTAATAATATAGTTCTTCCAGATATATATCCGGCTCAGGATATGGCAGTTGGTCAAAATGGTGTTATCGGATTCCCGGGAGAAGATGGAAATGTGAGACCGCTTATGAACAATGGTTATGAGGTTAAGTTTGGACTTGTGCAGTTCAACAACCCAGCAGGTTTACATAAAGCAGGAAGCAATAATTTTTCTGCAACAGTGGCGTCTGGAGACCCTATCCTTGAGGATGGTAACCCTAACCTTACTCAGAGTATGACTCATCAGTTCTACACAGAGGGTTCAAATGTTGATGTAGCAAATGAGATGGTTAATCTTATCGTAGCACAGAGAGCATACGAGATGAACTCAAAGGCTATTCAGGCTTCCGACGAGATGATGCAACAAGCTAATAACCTTAGATAGTATTTAAGAAGGTGATAACATGTCAATTTCAATGAATGGAATACCAGGAACCGACTATTCTACAATCGTAAATCAAAGTCATACCAGTGGTCTTGAGAGCACTTTGAATAATGCCAATAAGGATGCTGTTACCAATGATGAGATGATGGAAGCCTGCAAGGAATTTGAGGCGTATATGGTAGAGCAGATATATAAGTCCATGGAAAAAACTGTCATAAAAGCTGATGAGGACGAGAACGAATACAAAGAGTATTTTGGGGATATGCAGGTGCAGGAATATGCTAAGATGGCAGTAGACCAGGGTGGATTTGGTTTGGCTAATCAATTATATGCAGCTATGCTTAATAATCAAGGTCCAACTTCTATTGTAGATATAAGTGGTGAATAAAAAAGAAAGGCCTTAAAGCGATGACAAGAGAAGGCTATATTGAGAAGATAATATACAAAAATGAGGAAAATGGATATTCTGTATTCGTTGTTTCTGGTGATGACGGAGAGGAATTATTTGTAGGTAACCTATTTGGAATCGGCGAAGGTTTATACATAATCGCTGAGGGAGAATATGTTAATCATCCTCAGTATGATATACAGTTCAAATTCACATCATGTGAGATAACTATGCCGGAGGATACCATAGGTATTGAAAGATACTTGGCCTCCGGTATTATCAAGGGAATCGGCGAAGTTCTAGCCAAAAAGATTGTAAAAAAATTCAAATCAGAAACCCTAAGAATAATTGAAGATGAACCTGAGCGTCTGGCTGAGATAAGCGGAATTTCCGAGAGAAAGGCCAGAGCTATTGCTGTGTCTTACTCAGAAAAAAGAGAGTTTCAAGAGGTAATTATATTTCTGAGTCAGTATGGTATATCTGTGAATCTGGCTATGAAGATATACAATGAGTATGGGGATAAGGTGTATGAGATACTGAAAGGAAACCCATACAAGATTGCAGAAGATATATCGGGGGTAGGCTTTAAAGTTGCAGATGATATAGCGAGAAAGATGGGAATTGGTGAGGATTCGGTATATAGACTTCGCTCAGCACTTATTTATGTACTTAATATGGCTGTAGGAGAAGGTCACATGTATCTTCCTAAGGAGATGCTCATAAAAAAAGCTATAGAATTAACAAGAGGTGACCAATCAGAATTTACTTATGGATATGCAGAGTATATGGATGCGGGAAGTGCTCAGTCCGCTTATGATATTGCTTATGAGAATATAAGTAGTCAGTTGGATGAACTTGCTATAGAGAGCAAGGTTATTGTGAAAGAAATCGACGGAATAGCAGTGGTGTACAGTAATGTAAATTACTACGTGGAGTTAAATTCTGCCAGAATGCTGCTTGATTTACAGCTTAGGTACGATATGCCTGAGTTAGAGCTAGACGCCAATATAGCAGCTATAGAAAAAGATAATCAGATTGTGTTAGATGAAACCCAAAGACAGGCTGTAAAAGAGGCTATATCTGCAGGAGTGGCGGTGGTTACCGGTGGTCCTGGAACGGGAAAGACTACTATAATAGATGTCATTATAAAATATTTTTCCAAACAGGGAATGGAGATAATGCTTTGTGCTCCTACGGGAAGAGCTGCAAAGAGAATGACAGAGCAAACTGGATGGCCAGCCCAGACTATACACAGGCTTTTGGAATTTAATGGCGCTATAGATGATGACAGAGGAAGTAGTCCTAAGTTTGGAAGAAATGCTATGAATCCGTTAGAATGTGACGCTATCATAGTAGATGAGATGTCTATGGTGGATAATTTTATCTTTTATTCATTACTTCAGGCCATAACCTATGGAACAAGACTTATATTGGTGGGAGATGTTAATCAGCTTCCTTCGGTAGGTGCAGGTAATGTGCTAAAGGATATTATAGGTTCTGATTGCTTCCCTGTAACAGTGTTAAACAAGATTTACAGACAGGAAGAAGGAAGCGATATAGTTTTTAATGCTCATACTATAAATAAGGGCGAGCATCTGGAGATAAGCAATAAAAGTAAAGACTTTTTCTTCATACCAAGAAATGGTTCTGCCAATATTATTCAGGAAGTAAAGGTACTTATATCGGATAATCTTCCAAAGTTTTTAGATATTAATCCTCTCGACATCCAAGTGCTGACACCTATGCGAAAGTACGAGACCGGAGTGGAGAATATGAATCAAAAACTTCAGGAGCTTCTCAATCCGCCAGAAAGACAGAAACCTGAAAAAGAAAAAAATGACATAGTTTTTCGCCAGGGTGACAAGGTTATGCAGATAAAGAATAACTACAAAAAAGAGTGGAAGATATATGCCGCATCACAGTCAAAGATAAAACTTTCTGGTAGTTATCTTCTTGACGAAGGAGTAGGTGTATTTAACGGAGATGTAGGAATTATAACCAATGTAAGCGATTTCGATGAGGAGATTACAGTTTCTTTCGATGATGGAAGAGAGGCGATATATAGTTATAATGAGCTTGATGAATTAGAACATGCTTTTGCGGTAACTATTCACAAGTCTCAGGGAAGTGAGTATCCGGCGGTTATTATCCCACTGCTTACTGGAACTAGAAAACTTCTCAATCGAAATCTTTTATACACTGCCATAACTAGAGCGAAACGTATGGTTGTGATTGTTGGTAATATTGGACTTATTAACCAGATGATAGACAATACCGAGGAGCAAAAAAGGTATACATCCCTAGCTCTTCGAATACAGGAGATGATGGATAACGTTTAATATAATAGGAAAGGTGATGGATATAGTATATCCGCCAGCGTGTATATGCTGCGGAGAACTCTTGAGTAAAGAGAGGTTGCATATCTGTGCTATATGCGAGACGAAGATATCCTATCTGCAAGAACCTTGTTGCCTTAAATGTGGCAAAGAGATAGAAGAAGATGACAGGGAGTTTTGCAGTGATTGCAGTACACTTAGCAGGACATTTGAAAAAGGTTTTCCGGTTATGTGCTACGAGGAACCTATAAGTGATAGCTTGGCTAAGTTTAAATATGCAGGGAAAAGACAGTACTCAACTTACTATGCAAAAGAAATAGTTAAAAAGCATGGAAGAAATTTTTATGACCTTGGTATAGAGGCACTTATTCCAGTTCCGATTCACAAGGAAAAACTAAAAAAACGAGGATATAATCAGGCGAAGATACTTGCCACAGAGCTTGGAAGACTACTTGATATACCCGTTGATGATGGGATTATTAAAAGAATAGTAAATACTCTGCCACAAAAAGAATTAGACAACAAAAAAAGAGAAGAAAATCTAAGAAATGCTTTTATTTACACTGGTAAAATAGTAGAATATAAGTGTGTGCTTTTAGTGGATGATATATATACTACAGGAGCCACTATTGAGGCATGCACAAGAGTTCTTAAAGAACAAAATATAAGAAATATTTATTATACAAGTTTATGTATAGGAAAGGGGAATTAATTATGGAATTAAAGAATTGTAGAAATTGTAAGAGGTTATTCAACTACATAACAGGAGAGCCACTTTGCGGAGGCTGTAAGTCTGCTCTTGAGGAGAAATTTCAAGTTGTAAAGCAGTTTGTAAAGGATAATCCAGGGTACAATATTAGTCAGGTTGCAGAGGAGTGTGAAGTGTCTCAAAGACAGTTAAAGCAGTGGGTAAGAGAAGAAAGACTTGCCTTTTCTGATGACTCTCTTGTTGGACTTGACTGTGAGCGTTGTGGAAAAATGATTCACAGCGGAAGATATTGTAATGAGTGTGCTGGTGGACTTAAGGATGCATTTAACTCTATGTATAGAACAGAAAGACAAACTGTTAAAAAGACAAGTGCAGCAGGAAAGATGCGTTTCCTTGAGTAAAATAATTTTAAAAAAAGGGTTATGTTATACAAAATCTGTCCGATAAAATAATTGAAGAAATATTTTTCAAGGAGGGATTATTATGCGAATTGGTACTTATAACATGATTAATCAGGTCTATGGAACTAAGAATGCCAAGAAGATGAACAATCTTAATAGTACCAGCTATGCAAGCTTCAAGGACGAAGTTTCATTTTCCAGCGTAGGTAAGGATATGCAGACTGCAAAGAATGCACTTTCTACTACACCAGATGTGAGAGAGTCATTAGTTAATGATATTAAGGCTAGAATTGCAAATGGCACTTATGAAGTTTCTAATGAAGATTTCGCAAACAAGCTTATGGAGGCATATGCCGCAAGATAATTTGCTAAAGGAGTCTTAAGATATGGCAAGCTTAATTGAGAACTTAATAACTGAACTTAATGAGGAATACGCTGTATACGAACAACTCCTTCAGGTGTCTATGGAAAAGACATCGGCTATTGTCTCCAATGACTTGGACCGATTAAAAGCCACTACAGACAAGGAACAGTTTTTAGTGGATACAGTTACTGGTCTTGAGAGTGACCGCAGACAGACTATGTCTAATATAGCCACTGTATTAAACAAGAAAAGTACAGAAATTACTATTATGGATGTTGTGGGATTTTTAAAAGGACAGCCGGAGTTTCATGATCCATTGCTGGAGATTAATGAAAAACTTGCAAAGCTGGCTAGAAAGCTTAAGGATGTCAATAATCACAACAAAAACTTAATCACAGAGTCTCTATCTATGATTGAGTACAACATTAATTTGTTACAGAATTTAAATCGTGCTCCGGAAACTGCGGAGTACAGTAAGGATATGTTTAGAAAAAAAGGTAGGTGAGTATAATGGGTGGAACCATGGGAAGATTGTCCATAGGTGTTACCGGACTTCAGGCAAATCAGTATGCACTTAATGCCACATCTCACAACTTAATGAATACACAGACAACCGGTTATACCAGACAACAGGTTATGCTCACTGACAGAACTTACAACACCTTGTGTAAAGATGGTGTTGTGATTAACAAGGCCGGATTAGGTGTAATGATTGCTGAGGTTCAGCAAAACAGAGACACCTTTGTTGATTCTGCATACAGAATCGAAAATGGCAGAATGGATTATTATAAGGCACAGTATGAAACTGTAGCTGAATTAGAGGGATATTTTGGAGAGCTTGAGGGACAGGATTTTAATACTGATTTGAATGACCTGTGGCTGTCATTACAGGAGTTGCAGAAGGAATCAAACAGTATCGTAACTCGAAGCTCCTTTATTTCTACTGCCCAAACATTTTTAGATAGAGTGCAGGAAATAAGAACCAGTCTTATCACATATCAGAGAAATCAAAATATAGAGATTAAGAATCAGGTATCCCGTATTAATGAATTGGGTAAAACTATATTAGATTTGAATGATAAGGTTCTTCGCGCAGAGGCTGCCAAGATTGAGAACGCTAATGACTTTAGAGATGCGAGAAACGCAGCTATTGATGAGCTTAGCGGTCTTATTAACACAGAGGTTATAGGTAATGCGGACGGAACCGTGGAGATATATATAGAGGGTAGATGCTTTGTCACAAAGGGTAAGGTATATGAACTTGATACCATGCGAGTTTGTGATAATGAAAGCTACGTTAATAATTACGAGTTTACAACAGATGCAACAGATTTCATCATGCCTATATGGGAACATGATGGTTCGGCATTGTTCAATATAGAAAAGATTCCAAAGACTGAGGCCAATACAGATATTGGTGCATTAAAAGGTCTTATGATGTCAAGAGGATACTTCGTAAGCAATTATACAGATGTACCTGTTTGCCCTGAAAAGCCTCTTGCAGAAAACTATAATACAGATGCCGAGTACGAGGCGGCTATGGTTCAGTTCGAAGCAGATATGAACCAGTATGTAAGAGATTTAGACTACTTCAACACCTATGTTGAACCATATACAGTTACCAATCTCATGGCACAGTTTGACGTGCTGGTACATGGTATGATGACAGGTATCAACGATATTCTTTGTCCTAACAAGGAGGTTGAACTTGCGGATGGAACTACCATTTCCATACTTGATGAAGAAGCAGCAGGCATTGGTATGGGTTATGGCAATGAGTATCCGGGAACAGAGTTGTTTGTTCGAAAAGATATGCCAAGATATACAGAACAGACAGTAACCTTTGCAGATGGAACAATACATACAGTTAAGGTGTACAATGAAGAAAATCCAGATGAATTTTCTTCTCTTTATACAACAGGAAATGTAGATGTAAATGTAGATTTACTTCAAAATCCATCATTACTTCCTCTCTCAAGAGTTTCAGGAGAAGAGGCGCAGGAAGTGGTAGATGATCTTCTTGCTCTTTGGGATAAGGAGTTTTCTACAGTAAGTCCGAACTCTATGATTAACTGTAATTTCGTTGATTATTATGCAGGTATGATGGAGGATTTGGCAGACAGAGGATTTACATTTAATTCTTTAACTCAGACACAGGAACAGACAGTAAATGATTTGGAGAATTTAAGGCAAGAGGTTGTAGGTGTATCTTCAGATGAAGAATTATCCAACTTGATTAAATTCCAGCATGCGTACAACGCATCTTCCAGATATATAAGCACAGTGGCAGAGATGATAGAACATTTGATTAACACATTAGGAGCATAGGAGGTGAGCTAAGATGCCATCACAATTTTTAGGACTTAATACAGGTCTTTCTGGACTTTCATATTTCCAGTCAGCCTTAAATACAACTTCACACAATATTTCTAATGCTAATACAGAAGGATATTCCAGACAACAGATTTTGGCATCAGCAGCTAACCCGGTAAGTTATAAACAGACCTACGGTATGATGGGAACCGGTGTAAAGGGTGAGAGTATTGAGCGACTTAGAAATGAGTTTTACGATAACAAGTACTGGAAGTCTAATTGCAAATATCATCAGTATACTGCTCAGTACGATAATCTTTCACAGCTTGAGACTTATATGAACGAGATGTCAGGTGAGTCTGGATATACAGAGTGGCTTTCTCAATTGTCTCAATCCTTGCAGGATTTGGCAGATAATCCAGCAGACAACACTACAAGAATTACATACACTCTTACAGCGGATTCATTTACAGACGTAATTAACGAGCTAGGCACTAATTTCCAGCTCACACAAAAAAGTATAAATGATGAGATAGAGCTTGCTATCAGTGAGATCAATTCTTTGGCTCAGCAGATATATGAGATGACTCAGCAGATAATCAATGTTGAGTTAAAGGGCGGTAATGCCAACGACCTTAGAGATAAGAGAGGCGTGTGTATAGATACCCTTTCAGAGTATGTAGATATAGATGTAGAAGAAAAATCTATTATGTATGGAGTGGGTACAGATGCAGTTCCGTCTAATGGTGAAACCCTTTGCATACGAGTAAATGGAGTGGTTCTTGTGGATGAGCTTGAGGTAAATGAGCTTATGGTTGTTCCAAGAACTCAGAAGATTAACCAGACAGATGTGGATGGTTTGGTTGATATTGCATGGAAGTGCGCAGATGGTTCAGCAGGTGAAGAATTTGACGTGCTTCACACAGAAGGGAAGCTTCGAGGCCTTGTAGATATAAGAGATGGTAACAATGCAGAAAACTTCAAAGGAACTATAACTGGTCTTACAGAAGGTCCTGGAACAGCAACAGTTACACTGGATAAAGCTATTCATGTAAATATGCTTAATATTCCATCGCAGGGAACTATAACTCTTGCAGGAAGAGAATATCTCTATGACGGATGGAAAGCAGAATATGACGAGGAGGGCTTCCTCAATAACTTCACTTTCCAGAATATGACTATGATAGATGAAAAGGGTGTTGAGGTTTCAGCTCTTTTCCCTGATAAAACATTAAACAATATAGCTCAGTTTGGTGACACCAATATAGTAAAGGGTATCCCATATTATATGGCGAGACTGAACGAGTTGGTTAGAACATTCTCGGACTATATGAATGATTTAACTACATCAGGCGTAGATGCCAATGGGGATGCGGGACTTGATATGTTTACAACTCCTGATCCAGATGGCAATGACTATTCATTTATTGGTTCTATGGAAGGTGCAGGAACTATGACTTCTGTAGACAGTACCTACTATCAGCTCACATGTCTTAACTGGGAACTTAACGCAGCCTGGAAGGATGATCCGAACAAGGTGGTTGTATCCTATGAGGATGATATTGCCCAGGGCAATATTGAGGCTCGTCCTATAATTGATAAGATAATATTTGGTATGACAGACCCATCTATGTTTACACAGGGTACTGTATCACAGTATATGCAATCTGTATCTACAACGATGGCGGTAGATATAGCAAAGGCAGATGTATTTGCATCTAACAGTGATGATATAAGATATACTATAGATTCACAGAGACAGTCTGTATCTGGAGTAGACACAAACGAAGAAACAGCGAATTTAACTAAGTTCCAGAATTTATATAATCTGGCATCACAGGTTATATCAGTACTTAATGAAGTATACGACAAACTTATAAACGACACAGGAAGATAAAACTAGAGTAAGGAGGTAAGGTTTATGAGAATTACAAACCAGATGATTACAAATAATTCTCTCCGCAATATGCAAAAGAGCATGACTAAGGTCAATAAGCATACAGAGCAGATGACATCAGGTAAGAAGATTGGTCAGGCCTCAGAAGATCCTGTAATTGCTATAAGAGCATTAAAGCTTAGAACAACTGTTAATCAGCTTGCTCAGTATAAGGAGAAGAATATACCTGATGCTCAGTCATGGTTAGATATCACTACAACATCCTTGGACAATATAACAAAGAGAGTTGAGGATATTGAGACTTATTGTGTACAGGGTTCAACAGACTCCTTTAACTCAACAGATAGAAGTGCTATAATTGATGCATTAAAAGAACTTCAGGATATGATTTACAATGAGGGTAATTCAACTTATGCCGGTAGATACATATTCTCAGGATATAAGACCGATAGACCACTTTCATATACAGAAACAGAGGATACAAGCAAGTATTCTTATGATATTACACAGCATTTCACACCAGATGCCCTAGAAACTAAAAATGTTGTAGTAGATGGTGTGGATTACAATAAGGTGGATGCATATATTGCAGGTACAGAAACCTACACACTACCTAACCCAGAGATGGTATATAGACTCAATCTTGCATATGAGAATATAAGCGACACAAACAATAATGGAGATACAGTTCTTAGCCTTACTGCAAAGGATGCAGATGGTAACGATATAGATTTGACAGGTTTTAATACCACAGTTATGCCAACCACAGAGGCATATGAATATTATGAGGTTGGTCCAGATGATATACATATCATAGAGGAAACTGGAGAGATAATCTTTGGAGAAAACGTATACAATACTTTGAAGACAGCAGCGGACATAGAGGTGTCATATGCTAAGACTGAGGTAGAACAAGGTGAACTTAGACCAGAACACTATTTTGATTGTACTCAGTATACCGTAATGTCTGATGGAACTGTAAAAGAAGTTGATTATACTCAGCCAGAGGATGGTCAGAAGATATATTATGAGGTTAACTTCAATCAGAGTCTTCAGGTTAATACAGAGGGCAACAAGCTTATCTCATCAGATATGAGTAATGATATAAATGATCTTATATATGCTCTTACTGAGCTTCAGGCAGCAGAGGAGACTCAGGTTAAACTCAAAGCTATGTTAGAGGATGTTCAATATGCGTCAAGTGATGAAGCAGTTGCACAGATTAATCAGATGCTTGAGGATATTGACACAGAGATAGCTGTTAAGAAAGAAAATATGCAAAAGACATTCTCAAATAACATTACAAAATTCCAGGACTATATGGCACAGATATCAGCTGTGCAGTCTGATATAGGAAGTAGAATGTCAAAGCTTGAGATGATAAACATAAGAGTAGAAGAGCAGTATGCATCATTCAAGGAACTCAAGTCTACAAATGAAGATGTTGAGACAGATGAGGCAATTATAGATTTCAATCAGGCAGAGCTGGTGTACGAATCGGCCCTTGCAGCAACTAGTAACATAATAACAAAGACACTGTTAGATTATCTGTAAGATAAAATATACAAAAATATAAGATTGGGAGGGCTTTAGATGGTAGCAGAAACTAAATTTTTTGGAACAATTGATATTGAAGATGATAAGATAATTCACTTTCCTATGGGTATTATAGGTCTTGAGAATCTTAAGAATTTTGCCCTTATTTTTGACTCAGAGAGAGAAGAGAGATCAAAGATAAGCTGGCTTCAGTCAATGGACGACCCTATGATGGTGTTCCCGGTTATCAATCCTATTGATATTATGGAGGATTATGCACCAACAATCGAGGATGAACTTATCAAGATTATTGGTGACCCAGCAGATGCTGACATACTTATATTTGTAACTATGTCTATTCCGGCTGATATTACTAAGATGACAGCCAATCTCAAGGCACCGTTTATCATTAATACTGTAGACAGAAAGGCTATGCAGGTTATAGTAGAGAATTCAGATTATGAAGTAAAGTATAACGTGTATGACGCTATTGAGAAACTCAAAGGTAAGGAGGGTGAATAATATGTTAGCACTATCAAGAAAACAAGGCGAGTCAATTATGATAGGAAGCGATATAGAAATCACTGTCCTTGAAATCAAAGGTGAACAGATTAAGCTTGGCATATCAGCACCAAAAAGCGTACCTGTATATCGTAAAGAGATATATGCTCAGATTCAGGAGGCTAATAGAGAAACTGTCAATACCCTTGATATTGAAAGCCTTAAGAAATTATTTTAATGTAGAAAAATGTATGATATAATGTATCATATATATAAATTTTTGTACGGTGTATAAAGATTTTTAAATTTTGTGACGATAATATCGTTAGAAGTAACTAGTAGTGCCCTTATTCCGCCCATAAGTTGGGGACGGAATCTCAAAGGATGAGAGTAAAACACATGGAGGTGTATGAATAATGGCAATCGAAAGAATTAATAGTATGGGAACTATGAACATAAGTCCCTCACCAAAGCCTAGACCGGTGGAGTCAGCAGCAGTAACTGCTAACATTCCAACTGATGTAAGACCAGAGCAGGTAGTTATGCCTACTTCTTCCCAGAGTAGTGATAGCTATTCTCAGGATAAGAATCAGGATAAGTCAGAGGTGATGAAGGGTAAAGAGGTTACTCCGGGCAAGGTTAAGTCAGCGGTTGATGACCTTAACACTCAGCTTAAGAGTACAAGATGTAGTTTCAAGTATCATGAGGAAACTAACAGAATCTCTATAACTGTCATCGACAAGGAAACAGATGAGGTTATAAAAGAGATTCCACCTGAGAAAACACTTGATATGATTGCTAAGGCATGGGAGCTTGCGGGTCTCATGGTTGATGAGAGAAGATAGTTAAGTGTTTTTGACACAGGCAAGGAAGCTAGTGTGGTAACAGAACAAGGAAGTACCGTTAATCGGTCAGTTAAGAAGGGAGAATTATTATGGGTATTAGAATGACAGGTCTGGTATCTGGTATGGATACGGAGGGTATGGTTCAGGAATTAGTAAAGGCCAGCTCCTCAAAAGTTGATAAAGTTAAAAAAGAAAAGCAGCTTCTCGAGTGGAAGAAAGAATCATGGCAGGACCTTAATACCAAATTATATAATTTCTATAAGACAGAGCTTTCAGCGTTTAAGACTAACAGTTCTTATAAGACTAAAAAGGCAACTGTCAATGATGAGACTAAGGCAAGTATAACTGCATCAGGTTCCGCGTCAAATGGAACTCACACTGTATCAGTTAAGCAACTTGCGTCATCTGCATATTTAACAGGAGCTAACATCAAGAATACTGCAGGCGTAGATGTGACCGGTGGTACAAAGCTTACAGATTTAGGTGTTGCTGTTGGAACAGCTTTTGCTATTAACGGCAAGGAGTTTGTTGTAGATGAAGAGACAACTCTTTCAGGACTTGCAAGTGGATTATCAAAGCTTGGCGTGTCTGCAAACTTTGATGCGAATCAGGGAAGATTTTATTTAAATGCCAATGGCACAGGTGCAGCTCATGACTTTACTCTTACTTCAACAGATGAGAATGCTCTTAAGGTTCTCGGTTTGGATAAGGATTCAGCAGTTAAGATAGATGCACAGGATGCTATTATTGAGTATAATGGCGTAGAGTATAAGAATTCAGAGAACACATTTAACATTAATGGTCTTAGTATTACAGCAAAGGGTGTAACAGGAATCTATGATAAGGAAACTGGTACATTTACAGGAGATACACCGCTTAGTATCACAGTTGCTCAGGATACAGATTCTATGTATGATACTATTAAGACCTTTGTTAAGAAGTACAATGAACTCATCGATGAGATGAATAAGCTCTATGATGAGAAGAAAACAGATTATGAACCTCTTACTGAGGAGGAGAGAAGTCAGCTCTCAGAGAAGCAGATTGAACAGTGGGAAGAGAAGGCTAAGCAGGGTCTTCTTAGAAGAGATTCTACTATAAGTAGTCTCCTTTCAAATATGAGAGGAATTCTTAACAAGGGAATTGAAGTTACTAATGATGATGGAACAACTTCTACTTATACATTGGCATCTCTTGGTATAGTTACAGGTGATTACTCTGAGAAAGGTAAGCTTCACATCCTGGGTGATGAGGATGATCCTCAGTATGCTACACAAACTAATAAGCTTAAAGAGATGTTAGCTTCTAAACCAGAGGTGTTCTCACAGGTGCTTGGTGGAACAAAGGATGCGCCTGGTATAGGTTATCAGTTATATGATCACCTTAACAAGGCTATGGGAAGTACTACAAATAGTAGTGCCCTTACATTCTATGATGATAAGTTAATGAACAAAGATATAGATGATATGGACGAGGAGATTGATAAGTGGGCAGATAAGCTTCAGGCACTTGAAGATAAGTACTACGACCAGTTCGCAGCTATGGAGTCTGCTATGGCAAAGCTTCAGTCTCAGCAGTCATATATCTCATCCCTCATGGGTATGTAATATAACAAAAGTTAGGTATTTGGGAGGCAAAGGCTATGGCTTATAATGCAGCTAAGGCATACGGTAATAACAAAATACAGACAGCGACACAGGCAGAACTTACCCTTATGTTATACGAAGGTGCAGTAAAGTTTGCCAATATAGCATTAGTGGCATTGGAGAAAAAAGACTACGCCACAACTAATCTAAACATCCAAAAATGTCGTAACATCATCGTAGAACTTATGACAACTCTTAATCATAAGTATGCGGTGGCAGAAGATTTTAAACGATTATACGACTATATATTTAATCTTCTTGTTCAGGCTAATCTTAAAAAGGATAAAGAACTTCTTGAGAGAGCCTTAGAGGAGCTTAGAAGTATAAGAGATATTTGGAAAGAGATTATGAAGCAGACTAAGGGACCACAGTTGGTTCTTGACACTAACTAGTCATATGCGAGGTATTTGAATGGATCAAACAGCAACCTATGTTAATATTATGTTGGAATCTCTGCAACGAAAAAAAGGTTATCTCAAGGAGATTTTAGAACTTACTGAAGAGCAGGAAAGAATTGCTAAGGAAAAAAAGTTCGATGAGGATGCCTTTGGGGAAGCCATAGATAAAAAAGAGATTCTCATAAATAATGTCAACGAGATAGACAAAGGCTTTACTTCAGTGTATGATAGAGTGAGAAGTGAAGTTCTTGATAAAAAAGAAGTGTATGCTAAAGAGTTAAAATCTATGCAGGAGCTCATACGAGAGTGTGTGGATTTGGGGATGGCTATAGAGGTTTTGGAGGAGAGAAACCGTGCAACTTTAGAACAAGTATTTAAAGTTGGATTTAAAGGTATAAATAAGGTTAAGAAATCCAAAAAAGTAGCCGATAAGTATTATAAGTCAATGGCGAATGGAGTTGTAAATGACTCAATTCTCTATGACAGAAAAAAATAATTAAAAAAATTTAAAAAAATATATAAAAAGGGGTTAAGTATTTAAAATTTACTCCGATATATATAGTGTAAGGAACAAAACAACAAAGTTCCAACAAGTAAATTGGTAATAACTCTTCGGAGTATTACATAAATTTATTAATAACGGTGGCTAGACCACTAGTACATGTCGCAAGGAAGCGACATTATATTCAAGGAGGAATTATTATGGTAGTACAACACAACATGCAGGCAATCAACACTAACAGAATGTTAGGACAGAATGTTAAGGCAGTAGCTAAGTCAACAGAGAAGTTATCATCAGGTTACAAGGTTAACAGAGCAGCAGATGATGCAGCAGGACTTTCAATTTCTGAGAAGATGAGAAACCAGATCAGAGGTATTAACCAGGCAGTTAACAACTCAGAAGACGGTGTATCACTTATCCAGACTGCAGAAGGTAACATGAACGAGATTCACTCAATCCTTCAGAGAATGGGCGAGCTTGCTACTAAGGCAGCTAACGACGTTAACGCATCTGAGGATAGAAATTCTATCAAGGATGAGATGGGCGAACTTATTCAGGAGATCGATTCTATCTGTGGTAAGGCAGAGTTCAACGGAACTAAGCTTCTTAATGGTTCATTTACTGGCAAGTTCCTTCAGGTTGGTGCTGTTGCTAAGCAGAACATGGAGATCACTATCAGCTCAATGAGCGCATCTAAGCTCGGTGTTAAGAACATTAAGGTTTCAAGCCATGCAGCAGCTTCTTCAGCAATGACTGCAATTACTAAGGCTATCAAGGATGTATCAGCTGCTAGATCAAAGCTTGGTGCTAAGCAGAACAGACTTGAGTACACTATCAACAACCTTGAGAACTACTCAGAGAACTTAACATCAGCTGAGTCAACTATCCGTGATACTGATATGGCTGCAGAGATGACTAACTACACTAAGACTAGTATTCTTCAGCAGGCTGCACAGTCAATGCTTGCTCAGGCAAATCAGTCTACTCAGGGTGTACTTTCATTAATTCAGTAATTAAATTATTGACAAAATATAGCTGGCTCGCTTGCGGGTCAGCTTATTTTGTTTAACGGGGGGCTTATATGAAATTTCCACATACATATTTTGAAGATGAAGTTAGAGAAGGATTTTATATATCAGGTATTATGAAGAGAATCTGGGCGGCCCAGCTTGAGGTTCTTGAAGTTATAGATAATGTGTGTAAGAAACACGATATAAGATGGTTTGCAGATTGTGGAACCCTTCTTGGAGCAGTAAGACATGGTGGTTATATCCCTTGGGATGACGACCTTGATATTTGTATGCTTAGGGATGAGTATATTAGATTTAATAAGATTGTAAAAAGAGAGCTCCCAGAAGGCTATTTTGTATTAAACCTTAATAATGATGAAGAACCTTACTATGAGCATCTCACAAGAATTACCAATGGACATAGAATTAACTTTGATAAAGAGTTTTTGGATAAGTACCATGAATGCCCTTATGCTATCGGTATAGATATATTTCCTCTTGATTATATTGCTGAGGATGAGGAGGAAGAACAACAGAGAAAAGACCTTGCAACCCTTGTTATGACTACAGCGGATGAGATAAATGAAGAGGGTGACAATGTCGATGATTACAAGGATGTTCTAAAAGAGATAGAAGAGTTCTGTGATGTAAAGTTTAATTATAAGAAGAATATTAAGCAACAGTTGTTCCAGACAGCAGAGAAGATATTTTCTCTTTACAGTAAGAAAAAAGGTAAACATGTGGCTCTTATGCCATATTGGACCTATTTTGATAATCATAAATATCCAGTGGAATATTTTGAAAAAACTATAATGATGCCTTTTGAAACCACAGAGCTTCCTGTTCCTGCGGCCTATGATGGAGTTCTTCGCATAGAATACGGAGATTATATGAAGATAAATCGTACGGGAGGAGTCCATGGATATCCGTTTTATACTGAGCAGGAACAATATCTCATAGATTTGATTCCAGAGTATCATTTCAAATATAAATTCTCAAAGGAACACTTAAAAAATCCTGTAAGAGATGCCTATCAGAGTCCTAAAAAACAGGCCGAAAACTTTGTGGGACTTATGAATCAGGCTCATGGTGCTATTATTAAAACCATAGAAGCAGGACAGTATGACACAACTAATCAGCTTCTTCTATCATGCCAGAATAGTGCGGTTCAGATTGGTACATTGCTTGAAGATAAGTACGGTATAGGATTTGCTACAGTAGGATTTCTTGAACAATACTGTGAGGTTATATATCAGGTGTTTGAGATGGTTCAAGAGGTTAGCCAGGATGAGAGCAAACATATTGATGTGGCAGATTTAGAGGGATTTTTGCAGGAGATTCTTGGGGCTATAGCCTACAGTATAGAGCATGATATACCTAAGAAAAAGGAAATACTTTTTATTAGCACAAAGGCTTCTGCTTGGGATGCTTTTGACAGTGTATGGCATGCGGCTAAGGAAGATGAAAATTGTGATGTGTATGTGATGCCGGTACCATATTATGAGAGAAATTCTGTTGGTGGTAAGAAGGATACACATTTTGAAAAAGACTTATTTCCAGATTATCTAGAGGTTATAGATTACGAAAACTACGATATAGAAAAGCACCATCCGGATGTTATATTTATTCAGAATCCTTATGATGAATGTAACTATACTACCAACATATTGCCGAGATTTTTCTCTGCAAATATAAAAGGATTTACAGATAAATTGGTATATATCCCTTGGTTTAAGCTGGCTGAGTTTGGAGAGGGAGAGGAAAAACCAAGAAAAACTATGGATTATTTCTGTACAGTTCCTGGAATTGTGCACGCAGATGTTGTAATTGTTCAGTCTGAACAGATGCGAAAAGAATACATCGAGCGCATGACAGAGTTTGCAGGTGAGGATACAAGAAGCATATGGGAAGAAAAGATTATAGGTCTTGGAACTCCTATAGATGACGCAGAGCAAAAGAAACTTTTATCCGTCGACAAAAAATCAGATATTGAGAAACTTCCAGAGGCATGGAAGAAGGTTATATTAAAGGATAATGGTGATATTAAGAAGATTATTCTTTATAATACAACTGTTGCAGCTTTTATGCAAAGTGGAGAAAAGCTTCTTGCAAAGATTGAAAAATCTCTTGCTACTTTTAAAGAAAATAAGGATGATATTGCCTTAATCTGGAGACCACATCCACTTACTATGGCATCCCTCAAGGCATCAAAACCAGAACTTTTAAATCCATATGTCGAATTGGTGGAAAAGTATTGTCTTGAGCAATGGGGTATCTACGATGACACCCCATCTATGGATACCGCCATAGCTTTATGCGATGCTTACTACGGAGATGCCGACGGCTTAGCCCACAAATGCGAAAACCTTGGCAAACCCGTAATGTACCAAAACCCCGAAATCTAAGCACCCACCACCCCACGACACCTTTTAAACCTAATGTTTGGTATTTAACAGGAGGGGGATAGGTATTTATTTTTCTGTTAAACAATTTTTGAAATATCACATAAAGATAGCACGGGATGTTTGATTTTCCCCACGAGTTCCCAAACTCGTAATCACCAAACCAAGAGGGAACCCTGAAACTAAATATAGATGTTAGCAAACCGTTTACGAACGCGGGTCCTTAGGCTCTTCGAGCCTTAGTACCCCTGCGTGAGCAAAGAGCGAAAGCGCGTTTGCACAACATCTATATTTAGTTTCAGGGTTCCCTCTTGGTTTGCTCATTACTCAAACAGTTGGAACTCGGGGGAATTCATCCCGTGCCTATACTTTATGGATATTTCTAAAAATTTTTTAAAGGCAAAATAAATACCTATCCCCCTCCTGCTAAATACCAAACATTAGGCTTAGACGGTTGTCGAAGGTGTGGTGGGTCTTTACTTTTTGGTAGCCGTTTTTTGCTATGGTGAGGCGTTCTTCTTCGTGATTTAGGTAGTAGTCAATCTTTTGGAGTAAATCAGGAATGCTATCGTAAAGTACAATGTCTTCTCCAGGAGTGAAGTACTCTGGAATTTCTGATTGATAATTGGATATGACAAAACCACCCGCCGCCATAATGTCAAAAACCCTAGATGGAATGCCGGTTTGGTTAGTTTTTGTTGTTATGTTAAGATTGATTTTGCTACATTTGTAAACCTTAGGAAGCTCTGTGTTATAGTTAACGGTTCCACAATTGCTAATAAGAGGAAGAACTGTGGGTTTATTCAAAGGAGAAAAATCACTGTTGGTATAAACGGAGATAGGGAAAATCTCTCCGATTGCTCTTATGGCATTAATTCTTTCTAGAGAAGAACATTTGTAACCTAGATAGAAATGGGCTACGATTTCTTTGATATCTGCCTCGTATTCTGGTGGCAGAGACAAATCAGTATAAGAAAAATATTCTTCGGCCATAGAAGAATTTAGAGAATCGATTAAAAAGTTGTAGCCATATACGTTTAATTGGGCGCGAACAAGTCCTTCCATATATCCGTTTAGGTAGGAAGAGATTTTTTTTGAAATAGCATCGTATCTAAAGTCGCACTTTTCAGTATATAGTGAACCTACAAAGGAGATGTCACAGTCAAAACGGTTATGGTCTTCCTCGGTAATATGGAGCATACTACAATTCTCCAATGAAGCACACATTGGAAGATGAAAAATATGTCCTGGATTGATGTGGGAAAATCTTTCAGTTTGAGCTTTGTCAATTGAAAAAACAAAGTTAGTGTCAAAGGACAAAGTGTTAGAGTATAAAGATAGGGAAGGGGAATCATATACCCATGAAAAATATGGTTTATGGTGTATATGGCACACTTTTGCTATGATAGGCAAAAAGTTTACGGATATACAATAGTCTATGTCTGGATTTGCTGAAAAACAATCGGACAATGCTTTGATGTAGTTTGTGTCGAAATCGATGCTAGTGTATTCACAATCAAATACGTAGACATTTTCGAAATGTCTACGTAGTGCATTTGTCAATCCTGGTTCTGAAACACTATGCCAAGAACATAATAATATATTCATTGGAAATATGCCTCCCTAATTAGTTACAAGTATTATATCTGGTCTAAAATTGTATTAACCAGTAAGTCATTTTGTTCTGGCTTCATAAAGCAGAAACGAATATATTTGTTGGAAAGACCACGAATGTTCTCGCAGTTTCTTATAACAATACCCTTTAAGTTGCAGGCGTCAGCAACACTCTGAGCAGTTACATCATCCTTTAAAAGCTTAACTAGCATAAAGTTTGCGTAAGGCTTGAAAAGTTTTACGTCTTTTTTTGTAGCCATAGCGGAATATATAAGGTTACGCTCAGTATATATCTGGGAACGAGATGCTTTTATGTATTTCTTGTCCTTGAACATCTCTGTGCAGGCAATTGCTGTAAGAGAAGAGATGTTGTTAGGAGAAGATGTAATGCTTATAACGGATAAATAGTCCTTGGTGCTCATGATTGCATAGGCAAGACGAAGGCCTGGCACTGCAAAAAACTTTGAAACACTTCTTAAAACGGCAATATTGTCGTAGTCATTTACAAGAGGAACGGAGGTTAAGTTCTCGTAATCCTCTGTGAATTCAATATACATCTCATCTATAGCAAGGAAAATCTCAAGTTCCTTACAAACTGCAGCCAAAGTCTCCATGTCCTCTCTGGAAATAATCTGAGAAGTTGGATTGTTAGGGTTGCCAATAATAATCATATCCAAAGATGAATCAAGCTTTGACACAAAATCTGCTAAATCAAATTCAAAATTCTTTTCTTCGTCTAACTCATAGTAAGATATATCGCAACCATATATATCAAGAACTTTTTCGTACTCTGAGAAAGAAGGTACTAAAATCATAGCCTTCTTAGGTGCAATAAGAGATGTGAAAAGTCTGAGTAAATCTGAGGAACCGCTGGCTAAAACCACCTGAGAAGGATCGCAGGAAGCGTAAGCTCCAATGGATTTCTTAAGGTTATCGTAATAATCCCCTGGGTAGCGTAGAACTGCATCCGGATTAGCAGCAAGTGCTTTTGTAACGGACTCAGGTACGCCCATAGGGTTAAGATTTGCGTTGTATAATACAGTGTCGAATTGTTCCAAACGTAATGGTGAATTGCTCATATAATGCCCCCCTAAATAATATTTATAAAAAACCCCTTAATTACTTTCAAAATTGTAACACTTTGTGTTATAATGTACTCTGTGATAAAATATACGAAAACTATAAGTATGTACAAATGAAAGAATACATACATTTATTATAACATTCAAACGAATAATATCAAGTTTAAATTACGGTGAGGAAACAGATGAAGGGTATCGTAGAACATTACGCCAAAGGTGAGTTTTTGATAGATAGACCTAAGGTTGTAATATCAGAGCAATTCTTAAAACTTAATATTGAATCTGGAACAGAGTACAAGGGTAGCTTTAGTGTTAGCAGTACCAATGACCATGTGATTAAGGCTATGGTTTACGATAGCAGATATATGCTTCGTTTTGAGAATCATACCTTCATCAGCAGAAAGTTTGACGTAAACTATACATTTGATGCCACCTGTCTTGAGGCGGGCAAGAATTACAAGGGACACATAAGTATTATAACAGATGGTGGAGAATTTAAGATTATGTACGACATAGACATAACTACACCATACGTTAAATACGGCGATAGTAAGATAGATGATTTATTTAAGTTTGCTACTTTAGCAGAGAGCAATTGGTCAGAAGCTGCAAGAATATTTACCAGAGATGATTTTAAACGTACCTTTATTGACAAGGATACTATGACAAAACAGATATATAGTAGCCTTTTGGAGAGCCATTCTGTCAATCAGGCTTTGGAGGAGTATCTTGTATACGTGCACAAAAAACGTGCTCTTACTCTTTCTGTGGCAAAAGCAAAAATCAACGTGGAGATGCCTACAGAGTTATCCAAGATATCTATAAATATCAGCAAGAATACTTGGGGATATACTAACTCTACAGTTAAGTCCATGGCTGATTTTATAATTCCAGCCAGAAAGAATATAACCAGTGCAGATTTTGTGGGTAATAACTTTGCTCTGGATGTGCTTATTTCCCCTGAAAATGTACCAGAGGGTGTTACATCCGGCAAGATTGTTATAGAGAATATATATCAGGTAATTGAGGTAGAGATTATACTTGCCAAGCCAAGTGTTAAGAGTACTGTAACTCCTAAGGCGGGCAATTTGAATCATATGACTAAGCTTAATACCTCTAAGCTGGTTAAAGCATATCTTGATTACCGTATGGACAAGCTCCCTCTTAAGGAGTATGTATCAAGAACTTTATTTGCGTTCTCTAATCTATGTAGATATGTTCCTGAGGAGGACCTTTACAGACTTGGAACTATGCATATGAATATTATGCAGGGTGAGATAGAAAAGGTTGAGCAGGAATTTATGCGTATTGAGGCAGATGTGGATAATTCTCTTATGGGAACAAAGCAGATGTGCTACTATGCATATCTCAAGGCATTGATGGATAAGGATGCGGAGACCATTGAAAAAGCCAAGAATATGATTAAGCGTAACTTCAGAACTGAGGAAGACAAGATTTTCTATTTCTGGTTACTTCTTTTCATAGACGAGATGTATCAGGAGGATTATAACTCCCTTTATAGAGAGATTAGAAATCTTTACGAACAAGGTTTCAACAGCCCTATTATGTATCTTGAGCTTTGCGAGATACTTAACAATAACCCACTTTTACTTAAGCGTATTACAGATGTGGAGATTATTGCTATAAGATGGGGAATTCGTCATAAGTATGTATCTGATGAAGTTATAGATGAGTTCATAAGACTTGCGGGTTCCTTTAAGGAGTTTGATACCAAGATATTTGGTATTATGGAAGCAATTTACGACAAGAACAAGAGCGTTGACGTATTAAGAAGTATATGTTCTATGCTTATAGGCGCCAACAAACTTGAATATAGATACCATAGATTTTATAGAGATGCAGTTGAGGAATCATTAAAGTTCATCGGCCTTAACGAGTGTTTTGTTAAGAGTATGAATTTCTCAAGATATGACCTCATTCCGCAGTCAGTTCTTATGTATTTGAACTACAAGAACACTTTGACTGAAAAGGAACTTGCATATCTTTATGCAAACGTAATCTACAATAAGTCCCATCACATGAAGGTTTATCACGAGTACGTGACAACTATGCAGGACTTTATGGAAAATATGATTATTAAGGGAAAAGTAAGCGATGACCTTACTGTTCTTTATGATGAGTTCCTTGACCCAGATACAGTTAATCCGCTTTATGCGTCAAAGCTTATCAATATTATCTTTAGACGTAAGCTGGTATGCTTTAACAAGGGTGTTCGAGCAGTTATTGTAACTCATCAGGAGCTTGAAGAAGTTCAGAGAGTGCCTATAGTAAATGGAGAGGCTTATGTGGAGATTCTTTCCAACACTGCTTCTATCATCTTTGAGGACGGTGAGGGTAACAGATACGCGGGCTCTATTCCATACAGATTAGAGCGTATCGTAGACGAGAAAGCTTATATGAAGATTTGTTGTCAGTACAGCCCTAGAGATTACAGAGTTCTTCTTCATAATTACGAGAAGCTGGGTGATTTCACATATAAGCGTGCTATCGAGGTTAATGCTGCAAGAGATATAGTAAACTGTGAGCAGATTTCCTATGATTATAAGCAACAGGCGTACCTTAATATTATCGAATACTACCACGAGAATTTAGATGCAGATGTACTTACTAAGTATCTTGGTAAATTGGATATAGAATACCTTAACCATGCAAATGCAAGAACTATGATTGCATACATGGTTGATATGAATATGTTTGATAAGGCCTTCCAGTCTGTTAAGTTATATGGCTTTGATGAGATTGATTCTGAGGAGTTATACAGACTTGCAAACTATGGTGTTGAGGATTCAAATGGATTCTTAAACGAGGACCTTATGGCAATCTGTATTCACCTTTACAAGATGGGTAAGGTTAATGAGCGTATCTTAGTGTACATCATGAATAACTTCAAGGGTGACTTGGATGAGCTTGCAGGTCTCTTTAAGACTGTTCGTAACCGTGTTAAAGATATATCCTTGCTTGCGGAGAATACTCTTGCTCAGATGATGTTTGCTATGGGCAATGTAGAATATATCTATGATATTTTCTCAGCCTATTATGGTGGAAGAAGTAGGGGCTTGGTAGTTAAGGCATTCCTTAGATTTGCGGCCCGTAATTATCTTATTAAAGATGTTCAAACACCAGGAAGTACCTTTGATTGTCTGTACCTTGAGACTATGAAGGGTAATATCGATGACGAGATATCTCGTATGGCACTTCTTATGCATTTTAGCAAGCTTGATAGATATACAGAGGATCAAAGAGAATGGATTAGCTTAAATGTAGGCAGATTTATGGATGCTGGTAAGATATTACCATTCTACAAGAGCTTTAAGTCCTTCATTAAGCTACCACAGGATGTATTCCTTAAGACATATCTTATCTACAAGGGAGAACCTTCAAAGCAGATAATGGTTAGATATGCCTTCGATACAGGTTCAAGACAGAGTCTTACTTATAAGACTGCCCGTATTGATGAGATGATACCAGGTATGTATGTTAAGGAGTTTGTTATCTTCCACGGTGAACGTATTGTATATACAGTGGAGGAAGATGAGGGTGGAATTTCTTACGTGGTTGAGAGTGAATCCCTTAAGACAAAGGCATTTAATAAAAAGGATAAGAATAGATTTGAGATTATCAACAGCATGCTGGTTAATCAGGAAATGCGAGAGGATAATGAACTTTTGGAAACTTTGGATGTTTACTTAAATACAGTCCACTTATTTGAAGAGAATCTTTCTATTCTCTAGTATTAGGAGGAAGTTATGGCAGAAGCATACTACATAGGTATGGACCTATGCTCCGACTCAACTCAGATAAGTTTTTACAACGATATCAAGCGTGAGCCGGAAACTGTAAACCAACTTAATAACAAGGAAACCTATATGATGCCTAACATCTTATTTTACAGTAAGATTACAGGAGATTGGTATGTGGGCTCTGAGGCTTCTGAGACAAGATTCAAGGAGGAAGGTATAATTCTTGATGAACTGTATAAGAATGCCAGAAGTGAAGAGTTAGTGGATGTTGATGGTGTCAAATATACTTACAAGCAGTTGTTTTTACTTATGCTCAAGATGCATATAAACTCATTTCTTTATAGATATGAGGGAGCAACTGTAAAGAAATTAGTGGTTACCATACCTGAGTACAACAAGGATTTGTATAAGGTATTATCAGAGCTTTACAAGGAGCTTAATGTACCGGAAGAGTGTATAAAGATAACAAGTCATCTGGATAGTGGTTTGTACTATATATTTAACCAGAGCAGTGACCTGTGGGTGAATAGTGTGGCTCTCTTTGATTACAACATAGAAGGTCTTCACTATTATCGCATCGATATAAGCAGGGGAAAGAGTCCTGAGGTTATCAGCGTAACTCACGAGGATTATTCAGCTCAGTTCAATATGGCACTTTTTGCTGGTGACAATATTCTTATGGATGCAACCTTTGCCAAGATTGCAGAGTTTGAGATGAAGAAAACATATATTTCTTCAGTATTCCTTACAGGACTTGGATTTTCCGAAAAGTGGATGAACAAATCTCGTAATATGCTTTGTCAGGGCAGAAGGGTATTTGCCGGACAAAATATATACACCAAGGGAGCCTGTTATAAGGCAGTAGGTGGAGAATACGAAGAGTTTTACAGAAGATTCTTTGTGGAGACTAAGGAAAATGTTATATACGATGTAGGTATCTCCAGCGGTGATGAAGAAGATAAATTCATACCAATCGCCCTTGGGGGTAAGCAATGGTATAACATTAAAGGTAAGATACATGTTATCTTAGACGACACAGACAAGATAACAATAGTTTATAGAAGTAGGATGTCGGATCATGAGAACAGAGAAGTGGTTAAGCTTCATGGTATACCAAAAAGACCAAATAAAACTTCCAAGTTTTCTATAGAGGTTGAGTTTGAAGATCCGCACAAGGGAGCAGTTATTATTAGGGATGTGGGCTTTGGAAAATTATTTCCTACCACCAACAAGATATATCGCAAGGAGTTTGAGGTATAATGTCAAAGATAATTTTATGTACAAGTAAAGAAGCGTCTCATCCTTTTATATTTTTAAATACAAAGGTGGAGATAAACAATTATGAGGAACTGTGTTTCTATATCTACAACAATACAGTTCTTATAAGTAAGTCCGCCCTTTCGGATAAGCTTTTTGACTGGATAAGAGATGAGCTTGATATGCCAGAGCTTGCGGCAAAGCTTGTTACTATGTCAAATAAGACCTCTTTTGCACAGGATTTATTGGTGGAGATTCTCAATGCAGGAGATTATTACGAGCCAGATGAGATTAAGACCTATGTGGAGGCTTGGCAGAAGTATAGAAGACTTACTGCTAGCCAGAGAAAGAAGCTTAAGGCAGATGGATATCTTGGCTATAGAAGATATATAAAAGCAGCTTCCATATATGATGATATTATTGCTAATCAGGAGGATATAACAGATAAGGCCTTCCTTGGTAATGTTTATCACAATAGAGCTGTTGCTGCGGCAAATAATCTTGATACAGAAGATGCAAAGATGTATTTCCTTAAGGCTTTTGAGCTTAATAATAATGAGGAGTCATTAAGGGGATATCTCATAGTATTTGCAGCGGGCAATGATTCTGTCACCATAAGACAGGAGATGAGAAAGTACGATTTGGATGATGACAATTTTGAAAACCTTATGCTTGAAATTGGCGATTCCAATGAGGACGTTAGAGAGATGACTATATTCTCTATGCTTCAAAGAGCAGTATATAATCGTATGAACAAAGATATGATAGATTACGATAAGAGAATGGACATTATATTGGGACAGTTAAAGGATGAATTCAGAGAGCAGGCGATTTAATGGGATTTTTTGATAAAATCAGAGATTACCTTAATGAAGAAGAAAACCTTACTGAAGAGGACATAGAAAAAGCGGAGTCGCTGGTAAGTTCTAAGAAAGTTAAAGAGGATGAGGAAGATATAAAAAAAGATAATTCCAAGTCCAAGAAGAGTCTCTTTAAGCGATTAAAGAAAAAGTACGAAGAGGAAGAAACGGATAGCGATTCAGAACCAAAAAAGAGTAGTGGTCTTTCTTCGATTAAGGCGAAAAAGTATATGGAAAACGAGAGAAAAACTGTTCAGGATTTTTGTGAACAGTTAGTTGATGTGTCTTTCCATAGCGAAGAAATTAAAAATGAATATAAGGTGGTCACAAGCTATCTTACAGATATACAGCGTATTGAAGAGTTGCCTGTTGATATGGCAAACCGTATCATAAGCATATCCGAAAGGATTGAAAAGCTTGACAAAAATAGGGAAACTTATTTACAATCAGAGAATCTGCTTTCTATGGAACAGTATAATACACTGAGCAATTATGAGGATAATGTGCCTGAAACAGTAAAAAGGCTCAATGAAATGGAAGCACGAGACACCGCCCTTAGAAGTGATATGGGATATCTTGAAGGGGAAAAAGAAGACCTTAGATATATGCGTGACGAGTATACCAATATCATCTCAAGGATGAGGGGTGTCATGATTACGGTTATGTCTGTACTCCTTATAACAAGTATAGGGATTATGATATATGCTTTTGTTACAAGGTCAAATGTTACGGTGTATGCCCTTGGCGTAGGAGCCATAGCTATGCTTATATTTGTTGTGGCTTACGCAAAATATATAGACCTAAAGGCAGATATAAAAGATTATGATGCAAAGCTAAAAAGGGCAGTATCCCTGCTTAACAAGGTAAAGGTAAAGTACATTAACAATACCAACACATTAGATTATATCTACGAAAAATATGGTGTACACTCCAGTCAGGAGTTATCTTATCAGTGGGAACAATATAACATTATGGTAAGGGATGCAAAAAGATACACCCATACTAACGCAGAGTTTAAAGACAGATGCGATGAGTTGGTTAATATTATGAAAAAAATTGGTGTGGAGGACCCATTTGTGTGGCCTAAGCAGACCAATGCACTTATAGATAGAAGAGAGATGGTTGAGATAAAGCACAGCTTAAATGTCCGTAGACAAAAGCTTCGTGAACGTCTTGCCACCTGCGAAAAGATTAAGGATAATGCTCATATTGCTCTTCGTGCAGCAGTTACAGCAAATCCAGGTATGGAAAGCTATATAACAGATATGCTTCAACCATACAACCTAAAAATTGACTTACATTAATATTCATTATACATTGGAGGATTTTTAATCATGGCTAAGGAATTAGAGAAGAACTACAACCCTTCCGAGATAGAGGGAAGACTGTATGACAAGTGGGTATCTAACAAATATTTCCACGCAGAAGTGGACAGAAGCAAGAAACCATTTACTATAGTTATGCCACCACCAAATATCACAGGACAGCTCCACATGGGACATGCCCTTGATAACACTATGCAGGATATTCTTATTAGATTTAAGAGAATGCAGGGCTATAATGCTCTTTGGCAGCCAGGTACTGACCACGCAGCTATTGCTACAGAGGTTAAGATTATCGAGCACCTTAGAAGCCAGGGAATTGAAAAAGATGACCTTGGAAGAGAGGGCTTCCTTAAGAGAGCTTGGGAGTGGAAGGATGAGTACGGCGGACGTATCGTAAATCAGCTTAAGAAGCTTGGTTCATCAGCTGACTGGGACAGAGAGCGTTTTACTATGGACGAGGGCAATAATGCCGCAGTTACTGAGGTGTTCACAAAGCTTTATGATAAGGGATATATTTACAAAGGCTCACGTATAGGAAACTGGTGTCCTGTATGTCAGACTTCTATTTCTGATGCAGAGGTTATTCATGAGGAGCAGGACGGCTTCTTCTGGCATATTAACTATCCTGTTGCAGGAGAGGAAGGCAGATTTGTAGAGATAGCTACAACTAGACCGGAGACACTTCTTGGAGATACTGCAGTTGCTGTTAATCCAGATGATGACAGATACAAGGATATCGTTGGCAAGAAGGTTATTCTTCCTCTTGTTAATAAGGAGATTCCTGTTATTGCAGACCACTATGTAGATATGGAGTTTGGAACAGGTGTTGTTAAGATTACTCCTGCCCATGACCCTAACGACTTTGAGGTTGGAAAGAGACACAATCTCGAAGAGATTAATATAATGAACGATGACGCAACAATAAATGCTTTAGGTGGCAAGTACGCAGGTATGGATAGATACGAGGCAAGAAAGGCTATGGTTGCTGACCTTGAGGCTCTTGGACTTCTTGTTAAGGTTGAGCCACACAAGCATATGGTTGGTACTCACGATAGATGTAAGACTACAGTTGAGCCACTTGTTAAGCCACAGTGGTATGTAAAGATGGCTGAGATGGCTAAACCTGCTAAGGAAGCTGTAGAAAAGGGAGAGCTCAAGCTTATTCCTGAGCGTATGAACAAGACATACTATAACTGGCTTGATAACATAAGAGATTGGTGTATATCAAGACAGCTTTGGTGGGGACATAGAATTCCTGCCTGGTATTGTCAGGATTGTGGTGAGATTATAGTTTCAAAGGAAACTCCTTGCACTTGTCCAAAGTGTCAGAGTGCTAACTTAAAGCAGGATGAGGATACTCTTGATACTTGGTTCTCATCAGCACTTTGGCCATTCTCAACTCTTGGCTGGCCAAATGAGGGAGAGGATTATGATTACTTTTTCCCAACAGACGTGCTTGTAACTGGATATGACATTATCTTCTTCTGGGTTATTAGAATGGTATTTTCATCTATTGAGCAGACTGGAAAATTACCATTCCATACAGTACTTTTCCACGGTCTTGTAAGAGATGACCAGGGACGTAAGATGAGTAAGTCCTTGGGTAATGGTATCGACCCACTTGAGGTTATTGATAAGTATGGTGCAGATGCACTTAGATTTACTCTTGTTACCGGAAATGCACCAGGTAACGATATGAGATTTTACTGGGAGAGAGTTGAGGCTAGCCGTAACTTTGCCAACAAGATTTGGAATGCTTCAAGATTCATTCTTATGAATATTGAGAAGGCAGATTCTTCAAATGTTGATTTAAGCAAGCTTACTATAGCTGACAGATGGATTCTCTCTAAGATGAACGACCTTATTGTTGAGGTTACTGACAATATGGAAAAATACGAGCTTGGTATAGCTGTATCAAAGCTTTACGACTTCCTCTGGGAGGAGTTCTGTGACTGGTATATCGAGATGGTTAAGCCAAGACTTTGGAATGATGAGGATGAGACAAAGGGTGCTGCTCTTTGGACACTTAAGACAGTTCTCATAAATGGTCTTAAGCTTCTTCACCCATATATGCCATTTGTTACTGAGGAGATATTCTGCTCACTTTCAGATGAGGAGTCAATTATGATTTCTAATTGGCCAACTTACGAGAAGGAGTATGACTTCAAGGCAGATGAGGCAGCTGTTGATAAGATTAAGGAAGCTGTTCGTAACATCAGAAATATCCGTAGCGAGATGAATGTTGCACCTAGCAAGAAGGCAACAGTTTATGTAGTTTCACCAAAGGCGGAGATTAGAGATATATTTGCAGCATCATCAAGCTTCTTTGGAACTCTTGCATATGCCAGCGAGGTATTTGTTCAGGAGGACAAGACTGGTATTGCAGAGGATGCAGTTTCAGTAGTTATCCATGACGCAGCGGTTTATATGCCATTTGCGGAGCTTGTGGATATTGAAAAAGAGATTGAAAGATTAAGTAAAGAAAAGGCAAGACTTGAGGGAGAGATTAAGAGAGCATCAGGCATGCTTGCTAACCCTAAGTTTGTTGATAAGGCTCCTGCAGCAAAGGTTGAGGAAGAAAAGGCTAAGCTTTTGAAGTATACTGAGACATTGGAGCAGGTAACTGAGAGATTATCACAGCTTCAGGCATAAAGTGCCTGAAGTGCTGTGAAGGGATTTAATACAATATACGTTGGAGATTTTTTATGAATAAGGAAAAGGTAATTAAACAAAAAATTGAAAAGTATTTATTGATGCCTATATTGGTTTCATTTTTGCTGGTCTTTATGTGTATTGGCCTCTTCTTTATAGATAAAAATTCAGCAATTCTTGTAAGTGCAGTGGTAGCTATAGTTATAGTTATTGAGCTTGTAGTGTATTTTGTTATGAAGGCAGGCATCGTACCTTCACTGTTTAGATTTGCACAGGAACAGGGACAAATTCAGAAAGAGCTTTTAAAAGATTTACTTGTGCCATATGCCCTTCTTGATACAGATGGAAAAATTCTCTGGGGTAACAATGAATTTGTAAACCAGATAGGTCAGGGTTCCAAAAAGAGAATTAGAAAGAATATATCTACATTTTTTCCTGAGATAGGTTCTGAGATTTTGGCATCAGACGAGCAGGTAAGTATGGACCTTGAATTCAATGAGGTGCAGTACAATGCTCTTATAAAAAAGATTACCTTTGATGAAGTGTTTTCAGATGAAGATGATATTGTGGAACCAAAGGGAGAGTCCCTCATTGCAGTATATCTTTTTGATGTAACAGAATTAAAGCGATACAAGAAAGAAAATGAAGAACAAAAATTAGTTGCAGGTCTTCTCTATATCGATAACTATGATGAGGTTATGGAGAATACTGAAGAGGTTCGTCACTCACTTGTTGACGCCTTGGTTGACAGACGTATAAATATGTACCTTGCAACAATTGATGCGATTTGTAAGAAACTTGAGAAGGATAAATATCTTTTCGTATGTCAGCAGAAATATCTTTCTCAGATGAAGGAGACAAAATTTGCTCTTCTTGATGAGGTTAAGAGCATAAATGTTGGTAATGAGATTCCTATAACTTTAAGTATAGGTATAGGTGCAGATACAAATAACTTTGCAGAAGCATATGAGTACGCAAGAATTGCCATAGGTCTTGCCCTTGGGCGTGGTGGAGACCAGGCAGTTGTAAAGTATGGTGAAAACATTTCTTACTTTGGCGGTAAGAGTAGTGGTACAGAAAAGTCAACAAGAGTTAAAGCCAGAGTTAAGGCTCAGGCATTCAAGGAGTTGCTTAACAATAAAGACAATGTTCTTATTATGGGACATAAGCGTCCTGACGCGGATTCTTTTGGAGCGGCAGTTGGTGTTTATCGCCTTGTAAAGACTCTTGGTAAGGCTGCACATATTGTCTTAAATGAGGCTACTTCAGCCATAAAGCCAGTTGTAAATGGATTTAAGGGTAACAGTGTCTATGGGGACGATATGATATTTACCAGTGAGGAAGCTATAAATAGTGTAAATCCAAACACCTTGGTAGTGGTTGTTGATGTAAATAGACCAAGTATGACAGAGTGTGAGGAGCTTCTCGCTCTTGTCAAGGCTGTGGTAGTATTTGACCATCATAGACAGACCAATGAAATTATTGAAAATGCTACACTTTCATATATTGAGCCATATGCATCTTCTGCCTGCGAGATGGTTGCAGAGATGCTTCAGTACATTGACGAGAAGGTTAAACTTAGACCTCTTGAGGCTGATGCTATGTATGCAGGTATAGTTATAGACACAGACAATTTTGTGACAAAGACAGGTGTTAGAACCTTCGATGCAGCATCATATCTTAGAAGATGTGGAGCTGATGTGGTGCGTGTTAGAAAGATGTTTAGAAGTGATATGGGCTCCTATAAGCAGCTTGCAGAAGGCGTCATCAATTCGGAGACATTCCTCAACTCCTTTGCTATATCACAGGTTCCAGCAGATAAGTCTACTGAGGCACCAACTGTTGTGGCTGCAAAGGTGGCAAATGATTTGCTCAATGTAGAAGGTGTTCGTGCATCTTTTGTTGTTACAGAAAAAGACGGAACAGTATATATAAGTGCTCGTTCTGTAGATGATTTAAATGTACAGGTTATTATGGAAAAATTAGGCGGTGGTGGTCATGCCAATATAGCTGGTGCTCAGCTTAAAAATTCCACAAATGAACTTGCGATTATTGAGATAAAAGAGATTCTTCGTACTATGTATGAGGAAGGAGATATATAAAGGTATTACGTGGAGGTATGATTATGAAGGTTATATTATTACAGGATGTAAAAAGCCTTGGAAAAAAGGATGAGATAGTAGACGTATCTGACGGATACGCAAGAAACTTTGTGTTGCCAAAGAAGCTTGGAATTGAGGCAACACCAAAGAACTTAAATGACTTAAAGCTTAAGAAGGCAAATGAAGATAAGATTGCGGCAGAGAAGCTTGCAGAGGCAAAAGCCTTAGCAGAAAAACTTAAGGATGAGAGTGTAACTCTTACTATGAAGGTGGGAGAAGGTGGAAGAACCTTTGGCTCAATCTCATCAAAGGAAATTGCAGAGGCTATGAAGAAACAGCTTGGATACGATATTGACAAGAAGAAAATAGTTATTAAAGATCAGATAAAGAGCCTTGGAACAACTATAATTGATATAAAGTTACATTCACAGGTAACAGCTAAATTTAATGTAAAAGTAATCGAAGCAAAATAACATACATATTTGGAGGATGCAATGGACGAAAATAGCATCAAGAGAATACAACCGAATAATAAAGAAGCTGAAAAATCAGTTATTGGTGCTATGTTTATGGACCGAGATGTTATATCTGATGTGGCGTATATGCTTACTAAGGAGGATTTTTACAATCCTCAATATGCGGCTCTTTTTGAGAGTATGGTGGAGTTATATAACGAGGGACATCAGGTAGATGTTATAACTGTAAGTGAGAGACTTCGTATGAAGAATCTTCCAGAGGAACTCTGCAAACCTGCATTTTTGGCAGAGATAATAAGTGCAGTTCCAACCTCAGTTATGGCTCCACAGCATGCCAAGATGGTAAAGGACAAATCCTTGCTCCGTCAGCTCATAAAGCTTAGCGAGGATACTGCTAAGGATTGTTATCTCGCTCAGGATAAGACGGAAGCTATCTTAGAAGATGCAGAGCAAAAAATCTTCAAGTTAGTGCAGACTAGTACATGCTCACAGGACATAACTACCATTGATAGAATTGTTATAAATGTTATAAACGAAATTGAAGAAGCTGCCCGAAACAAAGGGAAGGTAACAGGTTTGTCTACAGGCTTTATTGATCTTGATAACATGCTTACCGGTATGCATGGTGGAGAGCTTTTACTTGTGGCAGCAAGACCAGCTATGGGAAAAACTGCATTTGTCCTAAATATTGCTCATGATATAGCAGTTATGCATCAGATACCATGTGCCATATTTTCTCTCGAGATGAGCAAGGAACAGTTGGTTTCCCGTATGATTGCTATAGATGCAATGGTTGACTCAAAGAAGATGAAGCTTGGTGACCTTTCTAATGATGATTGGGACAAGGTTACAGAGAGTATAGAAGCAATTGCCAGCTCACCTATATACATAGATGATAATTCATCTATTACTATATCTGAGCTTCGTTCAAAGTGTAGAAAATTAAAGCAAAATTTCGATATACAGCTCATTATACTTGACTACTTGCAGTTGATGAGTTCATCTAGAAACGTAGAATCCAGACAGCAGTTTATAGCAGAGGTTTCGAGAGCTCTTAAGAATATTGCCAGAGAATTAAATGTTCCTGTTATTGCTCTTTCTCAGCTTTCTCGTGCTGTTGATAGCCGTCCAGACCACAAGCCTGTACTTTCAGACCTTCGTGAATCTGGTTCTATTGAGCAGGATGCGGACGTTGTAATGTTTATCTACAGAGATGAATATTACAATCCTGAAACTACAACAAAGCCTCAAACTGCGGAAATCATTATAGCTAAGCAGCGTAGTGGTGAAACCGGAAGCATCGACCTCCGCTGGATAGGAAAGTACACCAAGTTTGCCGACCCAGAAAAGCACTACCAGCAACCAAATTAATCCCAGCATCTACTAGGGTGTGGGTATAAAGGGTGTTTTGTTAACCTTTAAGAGATTTTGTTATAGTATCATTACTGCAGTGCAAAATGTTATAGCATCCCAAAGGTATTTGTCTGAGGGTACGTGCTAGGAATATAATTATCTACAGGGTGTTTATTTTACTGTTAAGAAATTTTTGAAATATCACATAAAACGGGCTCTGATGTTTTATGAGCCACCCGAGGTTCCAAAACTCGTAATCACCAAAATAATAGAGCACAGAATTATAGATAAGTATACTTACTATATTCCGTGTTCTATTATTTTGCTCATTACTCAAACAGTTGGAACTCGGGTGGTTTCATCAGAGCCCTTGTTTTATGGATATTTCATAAAAAATTTCTTAAAGGTAAAATAAACACCCTGTAAATAATATATATTCCAGCACTTACACGAGTTTATACCGTGGGGTGCAAATAAAAAACATTTTGCACAAGGTAATAGATACTATCAAAATCTCTTACCAGTTAACAAAACATCCTTTATACCCACATCCT
>JAGBBM010000080.1 GCA_017938485.1 Lachnospiraceae bacterium | reverse complement strand
TGCCCATGGAGCTATGAACAAGGCTTTGATGACCCACGTGAAAAAACATACTCTTGAGCATTTCTGGTCTGGAGGATTACAAAAAAACTGCAACGTAATCATTATGGATTACACTGATGGTAAGTATACTATCATAGATGAGACTAAAACATTTTATTAAAAAAAACACTGTTAATTAATTTTGTTATTAATTAACAGTGTTTTTCTTATTCTGAAAGCTTCGCTTCAATCATCTCGCGAGCCTTCTCACTAATCTGGGCTGTATTGTGAGCTGCCACAAATTCCTTGTCTATAATACCAATAAAATCTAAGTACACATGCGTTCTCTTTAATGGTGCATTCTTGAAAATCAATTCAGAATTCTTAATTACAGCAACCACTATGTCACTGTTTGCTTTTTTGGCAATCTTAAAGGCACCATTTAAAAATGGAAGCAGAGGTTCTTTAGTCTTATTTCTTTTGCCCTCTGGATATATGCCTATAGACGCCTCACCGGATTTCACCAGCTTACTGGCACGAATTATAGTTTTAGCTTCTTCCTTAATATTAGCTCTATCTAATTTAGGACAAAAGCATCTATGCATAAGTCTACTTATAACTGGAACCTTGTAAACCTCTTTCTTTGATACAAATCCCATATTATATTTTCTAAGCACACCCATAGTAAGAAGTGGGTCCATAGCACCACGATGATTTCCTACTAACAAAAATTTCTCTTTTGGGAGAATTTCCATTCCTGTAACATGCATCTTAATGTTAAGAAAGATATGAAGCGACTCAATAATATTGTTTACAAAATATCTAAAGAATGGACTGTGAGTGTCATAATCCTTCTTCATATCTATAAATCTGGTACATATTGTGCAAAAAAGACACCACAACAAAACAAGTGTCAAAAAACATCCGAACCATATAAGTGGCAGAAAATATATCTTCGATAAACCTAAACTTATTCCTGCGATTATGGTAACAATCAGGGATATAACTCCCATTCCTTTAAGTAACATTTATAATTCCTCCGTCTTCTAATTATGTCGTCAACGCACTGTTTCCCACTTAATATAGTTATCTATGTTCTCGGCAGTAAGTTCTCCATTGTTGTACAAATGTGTAATATATGTCTTAATTATACCTCCCTCAACTGCATATTTATACATGCTAAGCTTGAGTCCTTTTTCATTAAAAAACATGCTTATTACCTCGTCAATATGGCGAGGAGTCTCACATATTTTCTTAATGGTCTGTATATTATCCAAGACGCTCTTAATGTTTATATCACACAAGGATTTAATCTTTTTTTCAGGTTCCGCATGGTATGGAATATAAAGAGATGCTTTGATTTTTTTAAGTTTTTCCAAGCTTTCCAAATACTCTCCTACCTCATATATATAAGTCAACGGATGGTTTTCCACCGTATACTGGCTAACTACTGCATCCCCAAGAAACCAAACATCATCTGAGGTTCTGACTGCAATCATACCGATACAATGCCCTGGCAACTCCGTATACTCTAGACCCTCTGGCAGATTTATGGTAGAGATATCCTCCGCTTCAGTTGGCTTAGCATAGAAATAATTGTTAAGAATCTCCCTTATAGGTGTTGCACCCCATATAATGGCTGGGCATATCTGGAAATTCTCAATCAGTGCTGCATTAAGCTTTGTAGCATATATGTGGCAATCATATTTTTCTTTGAAGTATAGATTACCTCCACAATGGTCTGCATGATAATGGGTATTTATAATCATTTTTACGATAAAGCCTGCTTCAATGAGAAGCTTATCTATAACCTTGGCAACAACCTTGTCAACTCCGGTATCTATAAGGCACACTTCCTTTTTCCCAGCACAAGAAACTGTCCCCAAGTCATACACTCCCACATGAAAAGGCCCTGATATATAATATGTTTTTTCTCCTACCTTAATAAGCTCGTTCATTCTGTCACTCCAAAAAATATGCATTTATATCAAAAACAACATATGTTGATTTTATTATTATTAAATTATATTTTCAATCTTTTTTGTAAATATATTCTTGTATTCATATCATTACTCATTTTTACACAAACTATTTAGTAACAGAAAGCTTTGTTAAACATAAAATAAAATTATAGCAATAAGCGAATATGTAAAACATTTGAAAATGAGGAGGTAATAGCTTTGGAATCATACAAACCTTACGGTAGAAATCCCTATGGTCGCAATATGAACCAGTGCTCAAATCAATCCCGTCAGGGGCAGATGAGAAACAACAGCAATTGCAACACCTGTCAACCTAATAATCCAATGCCAGTTTCGAGTATATCTGATTGTGGATGCAATGATAATAACATGAAAATGAGAACTATGCCCCTTGCTATGGCATATGTTCCAGTGCAAAACTGGGGAGAATTATATGACCCTGAAACTGCTCTTTGTCAAGGTACAGTTTTTCCTGATTTAAATCTTAAATTCTGCGGTTCAAGGGGGAAAATGTAATGAAGACGATGAATCAAAAAGAATTATTTTGTTTTATTAATCAAGTTTCCTTTATGTTAGATGACATCACTCTTTTCCTCAACACTCATCCAAATTGTATGGAAGCCATTGAGGCCTATAGCCATTATAAAGAAATGAGAAAAGAAGCAATCTGTGATTATACTAGGATGTATGGTCCAATTTGCAGATATGATGTAAATGCTGAAACATATTGGGATTGGGTCAACAAACCTTGGCCTTGGGAAGGAGAGTGTAGAAGCTAATGTGGGTATATGAAAAACGACTTCAATGTCCTGTAAATATTAAGGAAACAAACGCCAAGCTTGCACAGGCAATTATAAGCCAGTTTGGTGGTCCAGACGGAGAGCTTGCCGCATCTATGCGTTATCTTTCTCAAAGATATGCTGCACCTTATAAAGAAGTAGCTTCAACGTTAAATGATATTGGCACGGAAGAACTTGGCCATTTAGAGATTGTGGGAACCATCGTATATCAGTTAACAAAAGACTTATCAATGGAAGAAATTAAAGCTTCCGGTTTTGACAAATACTATGTAGACCACACTCTTGGTCTCTGGCCTCAGGCAGCAGGTGGTGTACCATTTAATGCTTGTGAGTTCCAGAGCAAGGGAGATGTAATCACCGACCTTTATGAAGACTTGGCCGCAGAGCAAAAAGCGCGTACTACCTACGACAATCTTCTTCGTCTCACCAAGGATTATCCTGATGTATATGAACCTCTTAAGTTCTTAAGAGCTCGTGAGATTGTCCACTTCCAGAGATTTGGCGAGTGCTTAAGACTTGTTCAGGATAAGCTTGATGAAAAGAATTTCTATGGATTTAATCCTGGCTTTGACAAGGTTGCGCCTTGTGTTGATATGAATAAATGCAACTGTAAATAAAAAATATTAAACCCAAAAAGAGCTTTTGGGTATATACTCAAAAGCTCTTTTTACATTTTTAAATCTATAGATACAAGTTCAATAAAATCCTTTCCACTTATCGGTCTTGAGTAATAGTATCCTTGTAGATAATCTACTCCCATAGATATAAGTTCTTCTGTCTGTTCATAAGTCTCAACACCCTCTGCAACAATGCTCATATTAAGGTCTTTGAGCATAGATACTGTATGAGCTAAAACCTTTTTTGCATTGTCATTTTCCATAGCTGCCCACACAACACTCTTGTCAATCTTAATAGTACTATATGGGTATTCTATAAGGCTTATGGCATTGGAAAAGCCTGTTCCATAGTCATCTAGAGCGAACATAATTCCTGCATCATGCAAAGCATTCATATTCATGCTTAAGCTAGCACTGGAAACTACGGCTGCAGTTTCTGTAACCTCTAACTTAATCCTGTGGCTTGGAAGCTCAAGCTCACTCATAATGTCAAGGAATTTTTCTGCCAAATCATCCTGCATACACTGTACCACAGAAAGATTGATATGTATCTGTTCAATACCATATCGAGCCACATTATTGTCTATAATAAACTTACATACACTTCTAAATACGAACTCACCTATATCGAGAATCATACCATTTTTTTCTGCTATGGGTATAAATTCATCAGGACTTATATATCCAATATCAGAACTCTTTAATCTTAGCAATGCTTCCGCAGAATTATACCTTCTATCTGCAACAGAGAATATAGGTTGATAATACATCTCAAAATCCTGCTCAAGAATGGAACGATTCAATATCTGCAGGATTCTTCCCTCTCTATGTCTCTTCGTAACCACATCCTCACCGGCATATATAATACCAGCCTCTGTATTCTCCACAAGCTCATTCATGGAATAATCCATAAGGTCCATAACATTATCCAATGCATCCGCATCCTCTGGGCATCGAAGAATAGCCATAGTTGGACTT
>JAGBBM010000079.1 GCA_017938485.1 Lachnospiraceae bacterium | reverse complement strand
TGTGTCCCTTACTTACTGTTTGTGTTTCCATTCTTGGAATAAGGATTTTTTTAAAATCCTCTGAAAATCTCTTAAAGAATTTTCAGGGTTAACATGTTATTAATTTGTCAAAGGTTCATCGATTCAAACTTCTAGGAAAATCTAACGGAGAAGGAGGGATTTGAACCCTCGCGCCGCTATTAACGACCTACTCCCTTTCCAGGGGAGCCCCTTCAACCGCTTGGGTACTTCTCCTCACAAGCGTTTGAATCTTGTAGCACTTATGTGCTAGCGGAGAGAGAGGGATTCGAACCCTCGCGCCCTTTCGGACAAACGGTTTTCAAGACCGCCTCGTTATGACCACTTCGATACCTCTCCATAACAAGCTATTAAATATTTACATATTTTAAGTCGCTGTCATCGTCAGCGACCTTGTTATCTTAACAAAATATGCTATCATTGTCAACACATTTTTTCAAAAATTTTCAAGATTTTTTTCGACTATTTTTTCAGCAAATTCCAAGTCCTCAGGGGTTGTAATTTTTATGTTTTCATAGCTTCCCATGATGATTTTGCAGCCCATTCCCATATATTGTTCTACTATCATTGTATCATCCGTTATATTGTACTTTGTATCCTGAAACATCCTCTCATAACCTGATCTAATCAGCTCATATCTGAAGGTCTGGGGTGTCTGAATCTGATATAAAGTATTTCTGTCAGGGGTCTCCTTGCTATAAATTTCTCCATATATCTCGAACACGATTTTGATGGTATCCTTCACTGGGACTCCAACAGTACATGCACTGCCAAATTTCATATTGCCTATGGACTCATCTATCATGGAATTTGTCACAAAGGGTCTGGCACCATCATGTATCATAACCACTTCATTTTTAATATCCTTAGACAGCTCTTCCACAAGACACAGACCATTATATACAGAGTTGTATCTTTCCTTACCACCTGCACATATTCTCTTCACCTTATGAAATCCATATTTCTCAACTATATTGGATTTGCAATACTCCATATCCTCTGTTCTAGCAACCAATATAATGTCACTAATGTTTTCATTTTCCTGAAATGTTTTCAAAGAATAGTATAATATTTCTTTGCCCTGCAGCATCAAAAACTGCTTTGCTACATCAGAATTCATTCGGCTTCCACTACCACCAGCCAAAACTATTGCTATAGCCATTTTTTAACCTCACTATTAAAACAACTACTATATTTATCTCTCCCCAATTTTTAAGTTTGGCACTGCATTTAAATCAAGACCATGCCTTGTACCACTTATGTATTCATGGTATCCCGCCACACCTATCATAGCCGCATTGTCTGTGCAGTATACAGGTGATGGGTAATAAAACTCTATACCATTTTTTTCGCAGGCTTTCTTCATATTTTCTCGAAGCGATGTGTTGGAGGCTACCCCTCCCGCCAAAGCGAGCTTGGTACAACCATAATCCTTTGCTGCTCTTACAGAATTATCTGTGATTACATCAATTACAGCCTGTTGGAAAGATGCTGCCACGTCAGCCTTATTTATCTCTATCTTCTTCATCTCACATCCGTTTAGATAATTCAACACCGCAGACTTAAGTCCACTAAAGGAAAAATCATATGGTGCATCTGACATAAATGCTCTTGGAAAATCTATAGCCTCTCTATTGCCTTCCTTGGCAAGTTTATCCACCTTAGGTCCTCCCGGATATCCAAGGCCAATAGCTCTTGCCACCTTATCAAAAGCTTCTCCCGCAGCGTCATCTCTAGTTCTTCCCACTATTTCAAATTGGTTATAATCCTTTACATACACCAAATGAGAATGTCCCCCTGATGCAACCATACACATAAATGGGGGTTTTAAATCCTCATGTTCTATATAGTTTGCTGCAATATGTCCCTCAATATGATGCACACCTACAAGAGGTTTTTTCTTTGCATATGCTAGTGCCTTAGCAGCACTGACACCAACAAGCAGCGCTCCTACAAGTCCCGGGCCATAGGTTACTGCCACTGCATCTATATCATCCCAGGTCACACCTGCTTCGTCTATAGCACTCTGAATAACCTGATTGATTTTTTCTACATGCTTTCTCGAAGCTATCTCAGGAACCACTCCACCATAAAGTTTATGTAACTCTATCTGAGAATATATTATATTAGATTTTACTATTCTTCCATCCACTACAATAGCTGCCGCTGTTTCGTCACAGGATGATTCTATTGATAATATTGTAGTCATTTCTTACCTCTTTTAGTCTATATACTTAGTTCTGGCCCATCTTTGTTTCGCCCCAGGCCAAAATTTTCCACTGCTCATTTTCTTTTACAAGAACATACTGAATATAAAGATATCCCATGGATTTTTCTTTCTCCATATCTACGGTAACTGTCACTTCCATAGTAGCCATTTCCACACCATTTTGTGTGTAATATATTATTTGACTTGCTTCAGGAAGTTCATAGGTTTTATATATATATCCCTCTTTCTTCATTTTATCAATACTATTATCAAGGTTTTGTAAGTTGGTATTCTCATTGTTTAGAGCTAAGAGTTCACTGCTGTAAAGGTTTCTTACCTGTTGATTAAGAATATATAATTCATCATCACTTACTGATTCCTCTCCATAAAACATTTCAAGATACCTATTATGTAACTTAACTACATCTCTCGGAGTTTTAGGATAATTTCCCACCATATCATAGTTGCTTAACTGTTCTACTTCAGTCTCCGCTTTTTCACTTCTTGGCTCGGAGGATTTATTTCCTAGACTATTAAAATATATCAAGATAATTACAATAAAAAAGATTGCCAATATAACCATTTTCAGTGTAGACTTATTTTCTTCCTTCATAAAAACCCTCCTTTTTTTATATTAATCCTCAAATTTAAGCTCTCTTGTCATCAAATCTTTTCCCATACGGGCCTTCGAAAATATTTCTTGTACATTCTTTTCATAATCAAAAGGTCTTGAGGTTGCTGGGCTGTAATGTGTAAGCCACATCTCTTTTACCTCTGCCTTCTTTGCAAGCTCCGCAGCTTCAAACATAGTCATATGCTTATGCTCTTTGGCCTTATCGAGCTTATCCTCTTCTCCATACATACCTTCGCATATAAATATGTCCGCATCTTTTGCATTTGTAACTATGCTTTCCGTAGGTCTGGTATCCGTACAATAAGTTACCTTAAGTCCCTTTCTTGCTTCTCCCATAACCATATCGCTAGTGTACACGCTTCCCTCATAGGTCACGTCTTCACCTTTCTGAAGCAAGCTCCAATACTGTACCGGAAGTCCTAAGTCCTTTGCTTTTCCTGCGTCAAATTTACCTGCTCTATCTAAAACTACGTTGTATCCATAACAAGCAACTCTGTGATTAACTCTAAATGCCTGAAGTCTAAGCCCACACACATTTAATTCTTCAAATTCATTTTCCAGTTCTATAAACTTTATATCAAACGGAAGCTCTGGTGCAATCACGCGAAGGGAGTTTACCACTCTCGCTAGTCCCTTAGGCCCTATCATAGTAAGTGGCTCTGTTCTTTCTGCATTGCCCATGGTAAGCAAAAGACCTGGCAATCCACTTATATGGTCTGCGTGAAAATGGGTTATACAAATAACATCCAAAGGCTTAAAGCTCCATCCTTTAAGTCTAATCTGATTCTGAGTACCCTCGCCACAATCTATAAGTATATGGCTTCCGTTATATCTCAACATTAATGAAGTTAGCGCTCTATATGGAAGGGGTAGCATACCACCAGTTCCAAGTAGACATATATCTAACATCCTCTCTACCTCTTTCTCACAGTCTACAAAAGCTCAGTTGTATCCACTATTCTTGGTGGAATCAAAAAGCTTTCCATAAGTTTGTCACTACATTCCTCACACAGTACAAAACTGTATGTCTTACCATCTTTTTTTGAGAAGTATCCCCAGTTTTTATTTACCTCTATAAAATCTTCTAAAACGATATTTCGCTTCATCGGTAATTCTCTTTTACATTTATTACATAATACCTTAGTTGTTTTTTCCATAATGTCCTCCTAATGTGCCTTTTCTATAGATATTATAATAAATTTGTCTTTTATATTAAATGCTTAAAATCTACTAACTTTGACATATTTTGACATACTACTTCGAAAATGTAATCTGGTATATCATTCCATCCTCCAAAGGATTTTTGTAATAGTTTTTTCTTACACCTACCTGTTTGTAACCAATCTTCTCATACAATTTTCTAGCCTCGAAATTATTTTCTCTTACCTCAAGAAATCCCTCACAGCTTGTCTTTGATATGTCTTCGATATATTCTTTTATTAATTTTGTTCCTATTCCTTTTTTTCTAAACTCTGACTTAGTTGCTATTCTAAGAAGCTCTGACTCCGACTGTATTGTGTTATACGTGAGATAACCTGCAAAAGCATATCCATCACTTAAGTTGCTACCCTCACAGATATTATAGGTAGTTTTTTTATAGTCACCATCATATCCCTTAAGTCTGATAAGTTTTATGTCCTCGTCACATATAAACGCAAGTAAAATATAATTATAGTCATAGTTCAAGCTACTCTTTAGAGCATCCACAGACCATCCATCTTCGAAGATGGTGTTTTCCATATCAGCTACCATTTGTAATATCTCTTCAATGTCTCTCATATTTATTCCTTGCCAATTTTTTCCTCACGTTCACGCTCAGCCTGTGACTTTCTAAGATATATCGGCTTATGCTCACTAGCCTGCTCACATATGCCTTCCCTGAAGTACTTCATGCCAAGTGTTGCAACTGCACCTGCACTCTGTCGATTCATATGGGCAGGAGCTAACTTATATGCAACTGTAAGTCCTCCACTTAGGGCACCTTTATATACCGGTACTCCATCCCCTGTAAAGGTTACTGACTTGCCCATTTTATTTAAAATTTCTATGAGCTCTTTTATGTCCATAGCGTCCTGTTCCATGAGGCAATTCATCTCTTCCCCTGAAAACTCATAGATGCCTGTATAAACCTGATTACGTCTAGCATCCATTATTGGACATACAACTCCATCTGCTCCCCAGAGATTGTATGCAAGTCCATGACAGGTTGGAACTGATATAACAGGCTTGTCTAAAGCCATGCCCAAACCTTTAACTGTAGCCGCTCCGATACGAAGTCCTGTAAATGAACCAGGACCTGCTGCCACCGCTATGGCATCAATATCCTCCAAATCAAGCTCTGTCATCTTAACAATCTCATCAAGCATAAGCATGAGAGTCTGAGAATGTGTCTTTTTGTAATTTACAGTATATTCTGCAACCTTTATATCATCCTGTACAAGGGCAACACTTGCCACTAGTCCGGAACTATCTATTCCTAATATCTTCATTTTACAGCCTCTCTATAATTATCCTTCTATAATCAAAACCTTTTTCGGTATCTTTTTCTATAGTAACTTTGTTGTAGTGAACTGGAAGTATGTCAGATATAAGCTCTGCCCACTCTATGAGACATACTCCTTCACCATCTATTATATCATAGTAACCTATCTCATCCATCTCATCTTCGCTACCTATTCTGTACACATCGAAATGATAAAATGGCAAAGTCCCTTCATGATACTCCTTCAAAATAGTAAATGTAGGGCTGCTGATAGGCTCCTCTATTCCAAGACCCGCTCCAAATCCCTGTGAGAACACTGTTTTTCCTGTTCCTAAATCTCCGTAAAGGCAAAACACTTCTCCTGGTTTAGCGTTACCTGCAAGTTCTTTTCCAATGTTAAATGTATCTTCAGTTTTAAAGCTTTCTCTATAATCCTTTTCCACTCTGATACTCCTTAAGATTCTTACTAAGCTGTGGTTTGTATTCCATAGTAAACTGAACAATAGCTGTAATTATCTTCGCCTTATCATCTCCAAGCTCTGAAAGAGGTATAACAAAGGCATACATTCTTCCTGTATATATAGCTATCATCTTATTTGACATCATAACACGACAGATGTTCCTCCACTCAATATCCTGAGAGAGTTCCCCCTGGGCAATAGTTATACCATCATCCTTAAAGGTATACTCTAGAGGCTTTTTGTAAGAAGGACTAAGCTTTAACTGTTTATAGGTTTTAAAGGCAAGAGAAATAGGATTTAATACTGTAAAGATAAGCCCAAGTAAAATAAACATTACCCTCTGGCCATTTCCAAGGCTGTCCCATAAAGTAAATGTTATAATAAGGGACACTACACTTATTGTTATTCCAAGCACTCCCGCAAAGCTTCTGTAGTTATTGTTCATAACGTAACTATATAATGCTGGAAAATTCATATTTATGGATTTTGTTTTTGAAGCAATCATAGTATTCCTCTCTAACCTATCTATAGTTCAAACTCTATCTTCTTATGTTTCATCTCATATGGAGTGTATTTCACTCCTGCCATATCGAACATTCTCTTAGAAGCGATTGTGCTCTCTGTGTCACTGTACTTGTCCGAAAGATATATCACTTCTTTGATTCCACTTTGTATAATCGCCTTTGCACATTCATTGCAAGGGAAGAGGGTGGCATAACATCTTGAACCCTTTAAGGTTCCACCACCGCGATAATTAAGTATAGCATTAAGCTCAGCGTGGCATACGAAAAAGTACTTGGTATCTAGATTACTGCCCTCTCTAGCCCAAGGCATATTGTCGTCATTACAACCGGCAGGCATTCCATTGTAGCCTACAGATAATATTCTGTTGTCCTCATCTACTATACAGGCTCCCACCTGAGTTCCCGGATCCTTACTTCTTTGCGCAGACATAATGGCAATACCCATAAAATACTGATCCCAGGTAATGTAATCACTTCTTTTCATATGACTATTCTCCTAATATCCTTCTTCTAATAAGTACAGGTATGTGAATATAAAAAACACATACCTGTTCTTCTTAGCACGCTAGCTCTATATCACTAATTAGTGCTCACCAAGAGCAAACTTATCATGAACAGCTGTCATAGCGTTCTCCATCTTATCCTCATCAATAAGAACTGTTACTCTGATTTCTGATGTTGAAATCATTCTGATGTTGATGTTCTGGTCATAAAGAGCCTCGAACATCTTAGCTGCAACACCAGCATTAGTCTGCATACCTGCACCAACGATTGAAACCTTTGCAACCTTCTTGTTAACATCAACGCTCTCAAAGTTGCTGAAGTTTTCGCTGATAACCTTTGCTGCCTCATCTGCATTTTCCTCAGAAGTTGTGAAGCTGATATCCTTTGTTCCCTTTCTACCAACTGACTGAAGAATCATATCTACATTTATGTTATGCTTAGCCAATGCATTAAATAACTTAAATGCAACACCTGGCTCATCCTTTAATCCTACTACTGCTACTCTGGCTGTGTCTGCATCTCCTGCAACACCACTAACAAGCATCTTTTCCATCTTTGCGCCCTCCTTAACGATAGTTCCTTCTGAAGTATTTAAACTTGAACGTACAACCATTTGTACACCATACTTTTTAGCTAATTCAACTGAACGATTGTGAAGTACTCCTGCACCAAGTGTAGCAAGCTCTAACATCTCATCATAAGTTACTGCTTCAAGCTTACGAGCATTCTTAACCTTACGTGGGTCAGCTGTGTATACGCCATCAACGTCAGTATATATCTCACACTTGTCAGCGTGAAGTGCTGCTGCAAGAGCAACTGCAGTTGTATCTGAACCGCCTCTTCCAAGTGTAGTGTAATCATCATATTTGTTGATACCCTGGAAGCCTGTTACTATAACAATCTTTCTTGCTTCCAACTCATGCTTAATTCTTACGCTATCGATTCTTTTAAGCTTTGCGTTTCCATATACAGAAGTTGTGTGCATAGCTACCTGGAAAGCATTAAGAGATATCGCTGGAACACCAAGCTTATTCATAGCCATAGCCATAAGTGCAACAGACATCTGCTCTCCGATTGTAAAGAGCATATCCATCTCTCTCTTAGGTGGTATCTCGTTAATGTCCTTTGCCATAGTAATGAGTTCATCAGTATACTTACCCATTGCAGATAAAACCACAACAACGTCGTGACCCTTCTGATAATCCTCTATACATCTTCTGGCAACATTAAAAATTCTTTCTTTGTCGGCAACTGAAGTACCGCCAAATTTTTTAACTATCAGCATGTCTTCCTCCTAAAAAGTTCTAATGACTTATTTTTCGAAAAGGTGGTCAATAAGTGTGTGACCCTCCGGAATATATATGCCGGAAACTTTTGCGTCCTTTTCATTATATTTTAAAACAGATTCCTTTGTGTCTGTACTATCATATAAAAGATATGGTACAGGTTCACTTGAATGTGTTCTAAGTACAATTGGTGTTGGATGGTCTGGGAGTACAAGAATTCTCACATCCTCCCCTGCCTTTTCAAAAGCCTCATAAACTAGCTTAATAACTCTATCGTCCAAAGCCTCAATAGCCTGTATCTTTCTTTCCATGCTTCCCTGATGCCCCATCTCATCTGGAGCCTCAACATGAATATACGCAAAGTCATAGCCATCCTCAAGTAATGCCTTAATAGCTGCATTAGCCTTACCTTCATAGTTAGTATGAAGTCCACCATTAGCACCGACCACATCTATGTTAGTAAGTCCAGCACCTACTGCAATACCCTTAAGTAAATCCACCGCAGAAATCATAACACCCTTTTTGTTATTCTTCTCTTCAAAAGAGGAAAGGGCCGGTCTTGTTCCTGCTCCCCAGAACCATATAGAATTAGCAGGATTTAGACCTTGCTTTTTTCTTTCTATGTTAATTGGGTGATTAGCTAATATGTCGTAGCTCTTCTTCATCATATCACGAAGCTTTGCATCCTCAGGAAGATACTCTCCAATAACCTTAGTGAGTATATCATGAGGAGGAGTAAGTGGCAACACTTTTCCATTTTTCCAAATTGTAAGATGTCTGTAGCTAGTACCAACATAGTACTTGTATTCATCATCCTCTAAGACTTCTCTCACCGCCTCAAGGAGCACTGCTGCATCCTCTGTAGAAATTTCACTAGAACTGTGGTCTATAATGGTTTTTTTCTCGTATTCTTCCTCGTCCTCACTTAATGTAACTATATTACATCTAAATGATATATCTGTTGTTTCCATATCAACACCGATGCTTAACGCTTCAAGTGGTGAACGACCTGAGTAATATATCTTTGGATCATATCCAATAACAGAAAGGTTTGCTGTATCACTTCCTGGGCTCATACCATCTGGTATAGTGTGTACCAATCCCACCTCTGAAACAGCTGCAAGCTTATCCATAGTTGGAGTATTTGCGTACTCGAGCGGAGTCTTGCCTCCTATATCAGCTATAGGATAGTCTGCCATACCATCTCCAAGAACTATAACATATTTCATATCAAAAAATCCTCCGTAGAATATTATATATACAGATTTACATAGTTGTTCTGATTCTGTAGATTAAATCAAGACCTGCAATCTTTTCCTCAAAACTTCTCTCACTAATCTTCTCTGTAACAAATGCAACCTCATCAGTTACACCCTCTACTTCTACATAGGTAACATTGCCAAATGCCTTCTCAATTGCTTCCTTAGTTGCCTTAACTCTTGCAAATATCTTACACTCATAGTCAAGTACATCAGAAACTGTAACCTTATTCTGCTCCCAATTAATCTTCTTATTTTGCCCCATAAACTTGGCTGCGTCTATAACATCTGAAACTACTGCGCTAGCTGTAGGAAGCTTACCAGCTCCCTTGCCATAGAACATAGTCTCGCCAAGCATATTGCCCTTAACAAGAATTCCATTAAATACATCACTTACGTTTCCAAGAACATGCTCCTTAGTAACGATAAATGGTGCAACCATTGAATATACCTTTTCATCTGCTATAGTGCTTGTTCCGAACAACTTAATGGTACATCCCATAGCCTTAGCATACTTAATGTCAAGGTCTGTAATCTTAGTAATTCCCTCAGTATGTATATCCTGATAATCTACCTGCTTGCCACAAACAAGAGATGAAAGAATTGCAATCTTACGGCAGGCATCATATCCTTCCACATCCGCCTCAGGATTTCTCTCTGCATAACCTTTCTCCTGAGCAACCTTGAGCACAGAATCAAAGTCTAAACCTTCGTCAGACATCTTTGTTAAAATGTAATTAGTAGTACCATTTAAGATACCTGTAATCTCAGTTATCTCATCAGCTGTAAGAGCTTCGATAAGTGGTCTTATAATTGGGATACCACCACCTACACTTGCCTCAAAGAAAAAGTTCACATTGTTATCTCTTGCAACCTGAAGAAGCTCTGCTCCATGAGCTGCAACAAGTTCCTTATTGGAGGTTGCAACACTCTTTCCCTTTTCTAACGCACTCTTTACGAATCCGTAAGCAGGATTGATACCACCCATAACTTCCACAACTATATCAACTGATGGGTCTTCCAATATAATATTGTAATCATGAACCAATATCTCTTGTACAGGGTCCCCTGGGAAATCTCTTAAATCAAGTACATACTTTACATTGATTTCCTGTCCTGCATTTTTGTTTACAATATCCTGATTTTTCTTTATTACTTCTACAACACCTGATCCTACAGTGCCGTATCCAAGTACTGCTACATTTAACATGGTTAGCTCTCTCCTCTTGTCATTTATTCTTCGTCTTCAAACTCGTCTTCAGACTCTTCTTCGATTTCTTCTACTTCCTCGTCTTCAGGCTCTTCTTCGAATTCTTCTACTTCCTCATCTTCAGACTCTTCTTCAAATTCTTCTACTTCCTCGTCTTCAGGCTCTTCTTCAAATTCTTCTGCCTCCTCATCTTCGGACTCTTCTTCGAATTCTTCTATTTCCTCATCCTCGGCAACATCTTCTTCAGATTCTTCCTCCTCAGGTATGATAGCTGCCTCTCTTAGATAAGTTAAGTCCTCATCAGACAAAAGATTATCTATGTCGATACTTATCATTATCTCGGAAGTATTGGTTTCTGCAAAATTAACTCTGATTATGTTTTCCAAATAATTGGTATTATCATTAGTTGCTACCCTAGGAACAACCTTAATTTCCTCCTCTGGAACAGCTACAATACCTATAACATGGTCAACCTCAAAGCCAATTCTCATACCCGCAACTTCAGTAATCATAATCTGCTTATTGCCATCGAGAAGTTCCTCTTCTATATTGAAGCGATATTTTATATCGTAAATTGGCAAAATAATATTACGAAGATTAATTATACCTTTTACACTGTCTACGGACATAGGTGCAGGCAATATGTTGTAGGTCTGTTCAATGCCCTGTATACGAGCAAGTTTCATACCATATTTTTGTTCCCCAAGGTTAAATATAACGTATTTAATCTCTGCCACAATATCACTCCTCTTCTTTGCTGATGTTAATCCACTTAAGATAAGCATTTATAAATGGATTAATGTCCCCGTCTAAAACCATCTGGGCATTGCCAATTTCCTGATTAGTTCTATGATCCTTTACCATGGTATATGGCTGTAAAACATATGAACGAATCTGGCTACCCCAGCCGTTATCAGTTACTTCTCCTCGGATATCTGAAATCTTATCCAGATTCTCCTGTTTTTTTATAAGATACAGCTTGGACATAAGCATCTTCATAGCTTTATCCTTATTACTATGCTGTGATCTTTCATTTTGACACTGAACCACAACTCCCGTTGGAATGTGAGTGATACGAATTGCTGATTCAGTTTTATTTACGTGCTGACCACCTGCTCCACTGGAGCGATATGTGTCAATCTTCAAGTCTTCTTCGTTTATGTCTATCTCAATATTATCATCTAACTCTGGCATAACATCCAAAGATGCAAAAGAGGTCTGTCTCTTTCCTGCTGCGTTGAAAGGTGATATACGAACCAGTCTGTGAACACCTTTTTCTGATTTCAAGTATCCATAAGCATTGGGACCATTTACCTGGAATGTAACTGACTTTATACCAGCTTCTTCTCCGTCAAGATAATCCATTACTTCTATGGAAAAGCCTTTCTTATCTGCCCATCTGGTGTACATACGATAGAGCATGCTAGCCCAATCACAGGACTCTGTACCTCCAGCACCTGCATGAATAGTAACCACTGCATTGTTAGCATCAAACTCATCGGAAAGAAGAGTCTGGATTCGGAAAGCTTCAAAATCAACCTTAAAGCTCTCCGTCATCTCTTTTATCTCTTCTACAAGACTCTCGTCCTCTTCTTCATCAGCCATCTCAATAAGAGTTTCTATATCTTCAAATGCCATTTTTATGGCTTCAAATTCTTCTATAGTTCCCTTAAGAGTCTTTAGTTCCTTCATAAGTTTCTGGCTTTCTTCCACATCATCCCAGAAACCTGGTTGCTCCATCTTAGCCTCAAGAAGTTCAATTCTAAGCTCCTTACCAGCTACGTCAAAGTGAATCCCTCACTTCGTTAAGTGGTGCTCTGTATTCATTTAATGTGAATCTATACTGATCCAGTTCAATCACTTACTTCACCTACTTTACTTACCACAGCACATCTTGTATTTCTTTCCACTTCCGCATGGACATGGATCGTTACGTCCTATTTTAGCGCTATCTCTCTTTACAGGTCCCTTCTTTACAGAAGCATCACCTCTGTTGGTTCCTGTTACCTTAACAACCTCTTCACGTTCTACTTTCTGTTCTATTCTTGCATGAAGAAGCATCTTAACAGTATCTTCTCTTATTGCAGCTGTCATCTCATTGAACATATCGAAGCCTATGAACTTATACTCTACTACAGGATCCTTGCTACCATATGATTGAAGACCAATACCCTGTCTAAGCTGAGTCATATCATCGATATGCTGCATCCACTTCTTATCAATAACTTTAAGAAGAATAACTCGCTCGATTTCTCTCATGTGTTCAGCTTCTGTAAACTCCGCTTCCTTAGCTTCGAAAAGCTTTGCGGCTTCTTCTTTAAGTCTCTGCTTGAATGCCTTTAAGTTTCCAGACTTAAGCTCCTTGTCTGTAAGTTCAATATCTTCAAATGGAACTATTGGAATAAGAGTTTTCTTAAGGTTATCAATTTCCCATTCGTCTGCTGGTAAATCAGGTGAACAGTTCTTGTCAATATATATATCAACAACTTCCTGTACCATCTTGAAGACAACATCTCTCATGTTCTCTCCATTAAGAACTCTCTTTCTCTCTGCGTAAATAACTTCTCTTTGATCGTTGTTTACTCTATCATACTCAAGAAGACTCTTTCTAACTCCAAAGTTGTTAGACTCTATCTTCTTCTGTGCTTTTTCAATAAAGTTTGTTATAGTTTTATGCTGTATCTCTTCGCCTTCAGGAATTTTTAAAGCATCATATATTGCCTTTACTCTTTCTGAACCAAAGAGACGCATAAGGTCATCATCCAGTGAAAGGTAGAACTTTGACTCACCTGGGTCACCCTGACGTCCTGAACGTCCACGAAGCTGATTATCAATTCTTCGTGACTCATGTCTCTCTGTACCTATAATCTTAAGACCGCCAAGTTCTGCAACACCCTCACCAAGCTTAATATCAGTACCACGACCTGCCATGTTAGTTGCGATAGTTACCGCACCCTTTTGACCGGCCTCAGCAACAATCTCAGCCTCCATCTCATGGAACTTCGCATTAAGTACCTTATGTGGGATGCCCTTCTTTGAGAACATCTTGCTGAGTTCCTCTGATGCATCAATGGTAATAGTACCTACAAGTACTGGCTGTCCCTTAGCATGTGACGCTGCTACAGATTCTACGATAGCATTAAGCTTCTCTTTCTTTGTCTTAAACACAGAATCCTGATGGTCAATTCTTGCCACAGGGAGATTAGTAGGAACAACAACAACGTCCATACCATATATCTCTCTGAACTCCTGCTCCTCAGTTAAAGCTGTACCTGTCATACCAGCTTTCTTCTTATATTTATTAAAGAAGTTCTGGAATGTAATTGTTGCAAGAGTCTTACTCTCTCTCTTAACCTTTACATTTTCCTTTGCTTCAATAGCCTGATGAAGACCATCTGAGAATCTTCTACCTGGCATAATACGTCCTGTAAACTCATCTACGATAAGAACCTCATCATCCTTAACAACATAATCCTGATCCTTAAACATAAGAGAATGTGCCTTAAGGGCCATCATCATGTTGTGCTGAATATCAATATTTTCAGCATCGGAGTAGTTTGAAATGTGGAAGAACTGCTCTACTTCCTTAACACCCTGAGCAGTAAGCACTACCTGCTTATCCTTCTCATCAACCAAATAATCTCCGTCCTCCTCTGGAGCAACACCTAAGATGGCATCCATCTTACGAATCTCCATTGAGGCAGTACCTCTTTTCATTCTACGTGCAAGATAATCACACATCTTATATAGGTCAGTAGACTTACCACTCTGGCCAGATATAATAAGAGGAGTTCTTGCCTCATCAATAAGTACAGAGTCAACCTCATCCACGATTGCATAATGCAAATCTCTCTGAACAAGCTGTTCCTTATATATAACCATATTATCTCTAAGATAATCGAAACCTAACTCGTTGTTTGTAACGTAAGTGATATCACAGTTATATGCCTCACGTCTCTCCTCTTTCTTGTAGCTGTTTAAGATAACACCTACTTTAAGTCCCAGGAACTCGTGAACCTTACCCATCCACTCAGCATCACGCTTTGCAAGATAGTCGTTAACTGTAACTATATGAACACCCTTTCCCTCTAAGGCGTTAAGATATGCTGGTGCAGTGGATACAAGTGTTTTACCTTCACCTGTTCTCATCTCAGGAATACGTCCTTGATGAAGTATAACACCACCCACAAGCTGAACTCTATAATGCTTCATATTAAGTACACGAGCAGATGCCTCTCTAACAACCGCAAACGCTTCTACAAGTATGTCATCAAGAGTCTCACCCTTAGCAAGTCTTTCCTTAAATTCTGTTGTCTTCGCCTTTAGCTCTTCGTCACTCATAGCCTGCATAGTCTCATCAAGAGCCTCTATCTTATCTACGATAGGATAAATCTTCTTAAGCTCCTTATCACTATGTGTTCCGAATATTTTCTCTAATAGCGCCATGATTACCTCCAAATCCGTACACTACCAATAGTAGCATACCTTGTCTTTTTAATAGCTATATTTAGACATATTTTCAAATTCTCTCTTGCTTTTATACAATACAGTTATTGCATCATACCCTTTAATATAACATTATTCAAGTGCATAGGCAAGTTTTTTCTGAAACAAAAAAATGGCTGTGCATATGATATGCACAACCACTTTTTATACTTATAATACTAAAACTCCGGCTCGATAAGTCCGTATGTACTTCCCTTACGCTTGTACACTACGTTAACCTCATCTGTCTCAGCGTTGCGGAATACGAAGAAATTATGTCCAAGAAGCTCCATCTGTACACATGCATCTTCTGGATACATAGGCTTTACAGCAAATCTCTTGCTTCTGATAATCTTAACTTCCTCATCATCGTCATCCTCTACATTGAAGAAATCATTCTGGATGTAAGCTGCGTTCTGCTCCTTATCCACAATCTTCTTCTTATAACGTGTAACCTGACGCTCAATAACCTCTACAACTAAATCTATAGATACATACATATCATCGCTAGACTGCTCAGCTCTAATAATATGTCCCTTCATAGGAATAGTAACTTCGATTTTCTGTCTTTCTTTCTCTACTGAGAATGTTACCTGTACATCAGTATCTTCAACAAAAAACTTTTCTAACCTCCCAAGTTTGTCATAAATAGCTGACTTAAGACCTTCTGTAACCTCAATGTTCTTGCCGCTAATAATGTAATTCATATGCCCCACTCCTTTTTGGTCAAACTAATGTGCCACTAAGTGATACATTGGATTTATTATATCATAAAGTTGCACAATTTAAAAGAGATTTTTATCTATTTTTATGTCATTTTCACAAGAATTTTAAAATTAAATAAAGGCAAAAAAGGACTGCCGAATAATCGACAGTCCTAAGTCACACATTATGAAAATGAGTTATTAATAATTCTAATAAATAATTCTTCTACAAGTATAAACACTGCTTGTATTGAGTGTAGAGATTACAATTCCAAGACTTGAGTTAGCCGCATGTACATACTGGTTATTACCAATGTATATACCAACGTGCTGTATAGTACCTGTACCATAATCAAATATAATAAGGTCACCAGGAACAAGCTGTGAAATACTTACTTCTATACCATCAGAAGCCTGATAGTAAGCTGTACGAGTAAGTGAAATACCATGGTCAGCGTAAACTCTCATAACAAATCCTGAACAGTCAGCACCGTTTGTAAGGCTTGTACCACCATATACGTATGGATTTCCAACAAACTGAACTGCATAATTAGCTATATCCTGTCCTGTACATGAAGTGATTCCTGAACCACCAGTTGGGATATCTGTTGGATTGTCCACGTTAGTGTTATCTGTTGTTGTATCACTTGTGTCATCACTTGTATCACCGCCTGTTGGTTGTTGCTGAACCAATATAGCGGCATAGTTATTAGGCTTACCCTTTGTAATAGTTATATAATCGTTATGTACATATCCGGTAAGTGAATCGCTTACCTGTATCTTAGTCCAGTCACCTTCCTCAGATAATACTAAGTAGCTTCCTGCCGCTGGCAAATATGCAAGACATGCACTATTTGTACTAGCCTCAGTTCTTAATCTAAGTGAACCCGAATTAATAATTGCTATAGTGTCTGAATTATTCTGAACATAGGCCGCCGCATCATCTGCGTAGGCAAGGAACTCGTTTTTGATATATCCTTCTGTACCGTTCATAGATATCTTGGACCACTCAGAACCCTTACTCTTTACGGTAACTACCTGACCTGCTCCAGCCCATCCTACAACAGAACAATTTGTATTTGCCTGTGATCTTATATTAACAGTACTGCTTGCTGTTACTACAGCCTTATCAGCATATTCTGGATATTGACAGTTAGCAGGTGGCACATATGGTGTCTCCTCTTCCTGAGGTGCAGGAGGTGCCTCTGTAGTTTCCTCTTCCTGAGTATCCTCTGTAGTCACTTCAGTAGTCTCTTCCTCATCTTCCTGAGATAAACCTGTCGCAATGTCCTCGTCCATATAAGCTGATATAGATGTTGGTGCCACTTCTTCCTTTAATGTGGAACCAAAGCATAGCTCAAATGCTTTCATATCAACTGTATTTGCTTCTGTACTTGTTGCCATATATCTGTCAACAGCAGTTAAAATACTTACATTAGAATCGTCATATATATCGTCAGCCTGTGAATTAACCGCTCCTGTTGTAAAGACGCATGCGCCTAAAACAGCCAGATATGCAAACCACTTTTTAGATGGTTTTATCATGTGATTACCTCCAAACTATGTATACTAAGTTTAAAATGTTACAAATATGTTACAAATTGTTACAAGTTCATTATAACATACTTCTTTTACTTGTCAACATAATATTTGTGAATTTCTGAACACATTTTCTTAAAAATATCCGTTCACAGTTGATTTTACTTGATTTTGTTAAAAATATCAATTATAATTATGTTAATAATGAAATTATTTTTATGTTAAGAAGGGGGTTGTAACATATGAACATTACTTCTTTAGGCAGTGCAAACATTTCAGTTTCTGATACACGTTCTATGAATGCCATAGATATTACATTATTAAAGAAGTCTCTAGATGCCGTAGAATCAAACGGTGATATGATGACTAAGATGATGGAGCAATCCGTGAACCCACTTATCGGTTCCAACATAGACATAAGATTATAAGAACCTCTCCCCTGAGGTTCTTATTTTTTTGCCTTCGTCTTAGAACTCCCTGTCATAGGATGAGGGTAATTCTTTTGCAACTTCACGGCTTCAAGTGTATCTAGAGGCTTAAGCTTTCGATTTTTGATTACGCGCCCCTTCCATAAACTCACATGTCTCGGAAAATATATATGGATTTTTGAAGACAATTAGCTTGTACCAAATATCAAGATTTTATAATTTGCGATGAATGCACTGCGAGAGTGATGTCTGAGTTGCACATAGTGCAACGAGTTTCACGTGAGCAGTGCTAATCAAACATCGCAAATTTAAAATCTTAGATATTTGCACAAGCGTAGAGTTGCGAAAAAATCCATATATATTTCCCGAGGCATGCTCAGACAGTATGTCCGTGGCGCGATTTATCGAAAGCTTTTAAGCCTAAGATACACTAAGAATCCTAGTTGTCAAAAGAATTACCCTCATCCTATGGCAGGGAGTTTTAAGATGAAGGCAAAAAAATGCACAAAGGGGAGGGTTATTTATATAGGTTGTATATGGTTTCTGCCATGGTGTCAGCCAGAGCCTTCTGATAGTTTTCATCAGTCAGTTTACTTTCTTCTTCTGGGGAGCTTAGGAAACCACATTCAACTATAACTCCCGGAATTATGGTTTTTCTCAGAAGATAGTAGTCATTACCTTCTTTGCATTTACGATGATTTTCAGAATCTACATTATTAATAAGGCTCGTTTGAAGATTTTCTGCCAATGACTTGCTGGCATCTGAACCACCATAATAAAAAACCTGAGCTCCTTTTACAGAAGGGTCCGGGTAACTGTTTTGGTGAATACTTATAAAACAAACGGCATCTGATGAATTTATAAGCTCCACTCGATTACTCATATCAGAGGACTTCTTGTTTGTGGCTCCTAAAGTGGCAAGATTGGTGTCTTCTGCTCTTGTTAGAATAACTTTAATTCCATAGGCTTCCAGAGAATCTTTTAGTTTAAGAGCTATGGACAAATTCAGGTCTTTTTCAAGAACTCCTGAACCTCCAACCTTTCCTGGATCATTTCCTCCGTGGCCTGCATCAACAATCACTATTATTTCTTTTTTTCCAAGGCCAACTGCATCAGATAAAAAAATCACACAATTTATGATTACGAATATCAAAAAAATAGCAGCAACTATAAGACATTTTAATTTATGCTTTCTTAAAAAAGCTTCAAATCTCATATAGTAAACCGCTATTTTTTCTTTTATTTTTTCCATATATTCACTGTCCATTTTCTTCTATATATAAATATGACAGTGTTTTACAGGTTATTACTCATATAATCCTTTTTCTATAAGCTCATTTCTTTTTTCTTTCATAGCTGCAAGAATTATATCCTTTGCCCATATGGCCTGTTCCTTAGTTGCTTCTGGAACTCCTGCGAGAGGATATGGTTTGCCAAGCTTTTCGTACTTTTCCACACCCATACTGTGGTATGGAAGTACATCCAAGGCTTTAATATGCTTAAACTGTGCCATATACTCACCTAATTGTTTGAGATATGTTTCATTTAAGGTTATGCCTGGAACAAGAACGTGACGTATCCAAATAGTCTTTTCCTGTTCGTCCATAAACTTAAGAAAATCAAGTATGTTATCCTGTGGCTGACCAGTTAAATTCTTGTGCTCCACTGGGTCAATATGCTTGATATCCAGCATAATAAGGTCTGTAACCTTCATAAGTCGTTCATACTTTGCAAATATATCTGGTTTATTTCTTCTAAATTGTATACCTGATGTATCAAGGCAGGTATGTATATCTCTTTTTTTGGCTTCCTCAAAAAGTTCTATGAGAAAATCTATCTGTAACAGTGGCTCCCCACCAGTTACAGTAAGTCCACCACCCTTAAGAAATGGTTTGTAACGCTCATAGTCGTCAAGTATTTCTTCTACAGTTTTTCTCTCTCCACCCTGCATAAGCCAGGTATCTGGGTTATGACAGTAAGCGCATCTCATAGGACAACCTTTTACAAATACTACATATCTGATACCTGGACCATCTACTGTTCCAAAGGTTTCTATTGAATGTATAATTCCTTCCATAATCTATCTCCTTGTTATCTATATGTATTAAAAGTATCTTTGATTTAAAATGCTTTAATTTCTTTGTATAGTATAACACATTTTTTACTTATAACATATCCTTTGTTTTCTCTTTTTCTTTTACTACATTTTTTACAGATACGATATGTAAAACAAGTAAGGCTATTGTACTAAACAATGCGCCAAGATAGATATAATATGCTACTCCATCTGTTTTTATGCCAGTTATGTTGGAATACATCTTGTCATCGGCAAAATAAACTGTGGCATATCCGCCTTTATATGTCTGATATCTTGAAAACTCTTCACTCCTTACGTTTTTCAGATCATATTTTTTTCCATTATATTCAACCACAACTTCAAATTGATTCGTGCTTTTTACTCTTCTTTTCTCGGCACTTACTATTTTTGCTTCTACCTCTTTATAGCTTACATCCTGAGACTTAACCTTCATTCCCATCGCCACAGTAAAGACAATGGATAAAATCAAACCAATAAGTGTAATCCATCTAAATTTAGCAGTCTTCATAATGCATCCTCCATTTTATTCTACTGTGATTTTAATCCTTACTTGATGGAAGGTCAAGAAAAATGGACTGAGAGCAACCGTGCAACTTTTTTATTGTTGAGATATGCACGAGATGCCACATCGCAAGCATAGCTTGCTCAGTGTGGCGTCTCGTTATATAAAAAAAGACTAGGAGGTCAGTATGCTAGCAAGCTAGCGCTGACTCCTAGTCCTTTTTTGCATATCTCAACAATTACATCTTCTGAATTGACTCGTGGAATGTACGTGAGATAACGTCGTTCTGCTGCTCCTCAGTTAACTTGATGAAGTTTACAGCGTATCCTGAAACACGGATAGTTAACTGTGGATAGTTCTCTGGATGCTTCTGAGCATCAAGAAGAGTCTCTCTGTTATATACGTTTACGTTAAGATGATGTCCGCCTTTTTCTACATAACCATCTAACATACTTACTAAGTTATCGATCTGCTGTGTACTAGCCATTTTAATATCCTCCTATAATAATTAATTACCTGTGTAAAGGTTATGGAATGATTACTGCTCCATATACTCGTCAATACCCTCATGAAGAGTAGGTATACTACAGGCAAGGTCACCCTTGGCACAATCTGTGCAACCCATAGTGTCTACCTTCTTACCAACTATGTCAGGGTCTACGGACACATTTACGTGTCCGTGACCTTTTGACATCATATCGTCAAGCATTGAAACAATATCATCTATGTTGTTTAAACCATTATCCATATAATCAGTCCTTATTATTTGCTAAGGTCGATTTCAATATCGCCTGCGAATACCTGATCTTCCTTACCAAGAGCTCCAGGGATGATTGAGAATGTATTTGAAATACCATCCTGTGAATCCATGAAAGGAAGCTTAGCAACTGATGAAAGTGATGCAAGAGCACCGCTCTTATCTCTACCATGAAGTGGGTTTGCACCAGGTGCAAGTGGCTGGCCATGCTTTCTACCACATGGAGTATCACCAGTGTTCTTACCGTAAGTTACGTTTGAAGTAATTGTAAGAACTGACATAGTAGGGAATCCGTTTCTGTATACGTGATGCTTTCTAATCTTGTTCATGAATGTTGAAACAAGGTTAACTGCAATGCTATCTACTCTATCATCATTGTTACCATACTTAGGGAAATCTCCCTCTGTCTCATAGCTTACAACGATACCCTGCTCGTTTCTGATTGGCTTAACCTTTGCATACTTGATAGCTGAAAGTGAGTCAGCTACAACTGAAAGTCCAGCGATACCAGTTGCGAAGTATCTTCTAACATCTCTGTCATGAAGAGCCATCTGAATTCTCTCGTAAGCATACTTATCATGCATGTAGTGGATGATGTTAAGTGCAGAAACATAAACTCCTGCTAACCACTCCATCATATCATCATATTTCTCCATAACCTCATCATAATCAAGGTACTCAGAAGTGATTGGTCTGTACTTAGGACCTACCTGTACACCTGTACACTCATCAACACCACCGTTGATAGCGTAAAGGAGACACTTAGCAAGGTTTGCTCTAGCTCCGAAGAACTGCATTTCCTTACCAACTCTCATTGAAGATACACAACAAGCGATTGCGTAATCATCACC
>JAGBBM010000078.1 GCA_017938485.1 Lachnospiraceae bacterium | reverse complement strand
TGATGATGACTTGAAGCAACCATATCAGACTACATTGGTTTGTCTTATGAGTACCGAAGAGTTTCGAGATATCGTACAGGATGATATATGGAAGAGAATGGACTATATCCGCAAGAAGGGTAATGATGTAACTCATAATAGCAAAAAAACTAGCTTAGATGAGGCAAAGTTGTGCTTAGAGAATCTTCATATCTTTATGGATTTTGTGGCCTGTTGCTATGCAAAGGAATATACCCAAAGGGAGTATGACTCTACTTTAATTGATAAACAAAATGAATTTATTCAAGCACCTGAGTTTGAAGAAATAGATATACAAAAATTAATTGATGAAAACAAAAACTTAAAAGACAAACTCACAGCTAGGCGAGTTAAAAAACAACAGACTTACAACCCTAGACCGCTGGCTAAGACAGAGGCGGAAACTAGAAAGCTTTATATCGATGCGATGCTTACTGATGCTGGCTGGGTAGAGGGAGATAATTGGCTTAACGAAGTTAAAGTAAATGGTATGCCAACCAAGACTGGAAAGGGAAGAGTGGATTATGTGTTGTATGACGACACTCATAAACCACTTGCTATTGTGGAGGCAAAAAAGACAAGCTCAGACGTTGCCGAGGGCAGAAAGCAGGCTAAGCTTTATGCTGATATACTAGAAGCAGAGTATGGTAGAAGACCTATTATTTTCCTTACAAATGGTTTTGAAACTCGAATTATAGATAGTAAATATCCAGAACGAAAGGTTTCAGTTATATATTCAAAGAGAGACCTAGAAAAGTGGTTTAATCTTATGAGTATGAGGACAGATTTAACTACTCGTTTAGTGGATAGAGATATTGCAGGCAGATATTATCAGGAAGCAGCTATTAAAGCTGTATGTGAAGCTTTTGGCAAAAGAAATCGTCGTAAGGCTTTGCTTGTTATGGCTACGGGTTCAGGTAAGACCAGAACAGTTATCGCATTGTGCAAGCTTTTATTAGATGCCGGCTGGGTAAAGAATATTTTATTCTTAGCAGATAGAAATTCCTTGGTTACTCAGGCGAAGAGAAGTTTTGTAAATTTATTGAAGGATTTATCGTGCACTAATTTGGTAGAAGAAAAAGATAATTATAATGCTCATTGTGTTTTCTCTACTTATCAGACTATGATTCACTGCATAGATACAGTGGAGGATAAAGATGGTAAGTTGTTTACATGTGGACATTTTGATTTGGTTATATGTGATGAAGCACATCGTTCCATCTATAACAAATACAAGGACATATTTACGTATTTTGACGCACCGTTGGTGGGTCTTACTGCTACGCCTAAGGATGAGATAGATAAGAACACTTATGAAATTTTTGAACTTGAAAAGGGTGTTCCTACATATGGATATGAACTGGCTCAGGCAGTAAAGGATGGATATCTTGTTGATTATCTTTCAGTAGAAACTCAGATGAATTTTATTGAAAATGGAATTACATATAACGAGCTATCTGATGAAGAAAAAGAAGAGTATGAGAATACTTTTGGAAATGAGTATGACGAGCTTCCTGAAAGAATCGCGTCATCGGCATTAAATACGTGGATTTTCAATGAAGATACAGTTAAGAAAGTTCTTCATATACTAATGACGGATGGACTCAAAATCAATTATGGTGAAAAGATAGGAAAAACTATTATATTTGCCAAGAATCATAAGCATGCTGAGTTTATTCTCGAGGTGTTCAATAAGGAATATCCACATTTGGTGGATTATGCAGATGTTATAGATAATCATGTTAAATTCTCACAGAAAGCCATAGATGATTTTTCTGACCCAAAGAAACTACCACAGATAGCCATTTCTGTAGATATGTTAGATACAGGAATTGATGTGCCAGAAGTTCTGAATTTAGTTTTCTTTAAGAAGGTTATGAGTAAAGCAAAGTTTTGGCAGATGATAGGTCGCGGAACTAGACTGTGTCCTGGATTGATAGATGGTCAGGATAAAGATAAGTTTTATATATTTGACTTTTGTGGTAATTTTGATTTCTTCAGAATGAATGAGGGAAAAGCAACAGCTAATTCATTGGCGTTACAGGGCGCTATATTTAACTTGGAATTCCAGATGGCCTACAAATTACAGGATGTTGAGTATCAGACAGAAAGGTTGAAGGTATATAGAAAAGGATTAGTTGATATTCTTTCTGGCAAGGTTCAGGAGTTAAATAGGGATAATTTTGCAGTGAAAATGCATCTCAAGTATGTAGATACTTATGCAAATCCTAGCAACTATGATTTTATAACTTATGAAGACACTTTAATAGTTAGGGATGAACTTGCACCATTGATTCAACCGGATGATGATGAAGTAAATGCCGTTCGTTTTGATGCTCTTATGTATGGAATTGAGTTGGCATATTTGTCTGGAAAGAAGAATGGTAGAGCAATTAATGACTTACAGAAAAAGGTTCATGCTATTTCGAGAATTCCTAATATACCAGAAATTCAAGCAAAGTCAGAATTGATTCAAAAGATATTAAAGACTGATTATGTTGAAAGAGGCGGTATAGACGAGCTTGAATTGATAAGGGAGGATATAAGAAATCTTGTAAAATATATTCCTCAGACAGAAAGATATACTTATGTAACCCATTTTGATGATAATATTTTATCTAGTGAGTGGAATGAATCTGAGCTTGAAAATAATGATTTGGAAAATTATCGTGCAAAAGTGGAGTATTATGTCAGAAAGCACAAGGATAATATTGTTATTGCAAAGCTTAGAACAAACAAGCCTCTAAGTAATGAGGACATCGAAACACTAGAAAACATTATGTGGAAAGAATTGGGAACCAAGCAGGATTATGAGGCCGAGTATGGTTCTAAGCCATTAGGTGAATTTGTAAGAGAAATCGTTGGTCTTGATATGAACGCTGCAAAAGAAGCTTTTGCGGAGTATTTAAATAGTTCTGTTTTAGATAGCAGACAGATTTACTTTGTTAATCAGATTGTAGAGTATATTGTTCAGAATGGTATGATGAAAGATATGTCTGTGTTACAAGGAGCGCCATTTACAGATAGAGGTAGTATAGTTGATATATTTACTGATATGAGAATATGGTTTGGAATAAAAGATGTAATCGACAGAATAAATGCTAATGCGGTAGCATAATAAAAAACATAATTATAGACACTCACAAATGGTATGCGTGAGTGTCTTTCATTTTTTGTGCATAATATCCGTCAAAAAATCCACATATAATCGGTATATTAGTTGTATTTTTCCGCTTTAGTGTGGTATAATAAACGATAATGTGTTTATGGGGTGATGCTATGGCAAAAATCAAAAAAGCAAAGAGGGCTAAACAGCCAAAGAAACCATTTAGAGAAGTGGAACCGGTAGATAAGGATATTCCAAAGGTGGAGAGAAAGCTTAACAAGAAAGCCATTAAGGAGGCACTTAAGCGTAAGAAAGCCTTTGAGAAGAGACTTGATAGAAGTATCGGAGCCTGTGCAGTTACATTGTGTATTATATCATCGGTCTTAGACGTAGCAATTGCAAATAAGCATAAGTCCGAATGAGCGTACTATAAATAATTACATTTACAAGAAGAAAGGAAGTTAGACAAATGAACAATTTCGACGGATTACTTGAGAAGATTTCAGCTTGCAGCAAGAAGAAGGTTGCTGTAGCAGTAGCCCAGGACGATGCCGTACTTGAGGCAGTTCAGGCTGCAAAGGAGAGAAATATTGCAGATGCAATATTAGTAGGTGACGAGGATAAGATTAAGGAAGTTGCCGCAACTCTTAATATGGATTTATCAGGTTACGAAATTATAGATGTTAAGGACAACACTGAGGCAGCTCTTACAGCTGTTAAGCTTGTACATGACGGTAAGGCTGATATGTACATGAAGGGTCTCATCGATACTAAGGGATTCTTAAAGAGTGTTCTTGACAAGGAGGTTGGTCTTAGAACAGGTAAGCCACTTTCTCACGTTGCACTTTTTGAGATTGAGGGCTTAGAGAAGATGCTTTATCTTACTGATGTTGCATTTATCCCATATCCAACTCTTGAGGATAAGGTTGGTATTATCGAGAACACAGTTGAGGTTGCTCACGCTTGTGGACTTGAGTGCCCTAAGGTTGCTCCTCTTGCAGCAGTTGAGGTAGTTAATCCTAAGATGCCTGCTACAGTTGAGGCAGCTGAGCTTATGAAGATGAATGAGGAAGGCAAGATTACAGGATGTATCGTTGACGGACCTCTTTCAATGGACCTTGCTATTGACCCAGAGGCAGCAAGACATAAGGGTGCTACAGGTAGAAAGATTGTTGGTGATGCAGATATCCTTCTCTTCCCAGACATTCACGCTGGTAACCTTGTATATAAGACACTTGTACATACTGCAAATGTTAAGAATGGTTGTATCCTTACAGGTACTAAGGCACCTGTTATTCTTACATCACGTTCAGACACATTTGAGACTAAGGTTAACTCAATCGCTCTTGCAGCTATCGTTGCAGAGGCTATGAGCAAATAATTATGTAGAATTTTAGGGGATATAAGAGTGATTACTTTTATATCCCTAACATAAATTATAGAATATGGAGGAATTTAAAATGGGTTATAAGTCACTTATTATTAATCCAGGCTCAACTTCAACAAAGATTGCAGTGTTTGAGGATGAGACATTGGTGTTTGATCAGACATTAAGACATGCTACTGAGACTATTGCACAGTATGATTCTGTAGTAGCTCAGAAGGATTTCCGTAAGGAGGTTATCGCTTCAGTTCTTGAGGAGAATAACTTTGATGTTAAGACTCTTGACGTTATCGTTGGTAGAGGTGGTTTCCTTAGACCAATCCCAAGTGGTACATACGAGTGTACAGACAAACTTATTAAGGACCTTAAGGAAGCTAAGAAGGAGCATGCTTCAAACCTTGGCGGTATTATCGCTAGAGAGATGGCAGATGAGCTCGGTATTCCAGCTTACATAGTAGACCCTGTAGTAGTAGATGAGATGGAGGATGTTGCTAGAATTTCCGGACATCCAGAGCTTCCAAGAACAAGTGTATTCCATGCTCTTAACCAGAAGGCAGTTGCAAAGAGATACGCTAAGGAATCTGGTATCAAGTATGAGGACCTTAACCTTATCGTAGTTCATATGGGCGGCGGTGTTTCAGTTGGAGCTCATAAGGGTGGAAGAATTATCGACGTATTTAATGCACTTGATGGAGATGGTGCATTTTCACCAGAGAGAGCAGGTGCTGTTCCTGCAGGTGAGCTTGTAAGACTTTGCTACTCAGGCAAGTACACAGAGAAGGAAATGATTAAGCAGTTAGTTGGTAAGGCTGGATACAATG
>JAGBBM010000008.1 GCA_017938485.1 Lachnospiraceae bacterium | reverse complement strand
TATGTCTATGTCTACTGTATTATGTACGCTGGATAATAAAACCAAGTGGACTAACTATGCTATAGCTCTTCCGGGTGGATATAAGAATGTGGTGGCAGAGAAATATATAATAGTTATAATAGGTCATGTGATAGGTGTATTAGCAAGCCTTATTACTATATTTGCAATCAAGCACACCTTTGAGGTTGAGGTAGATGGAGTAATGATAGAGGATGTTGGTGCAAATGTATTCGTTATACTTATGCTGCTTATGTTAGGACTTTCTCTTATAGGCAATTCCATTCTGATCCCTTTTGTTACTAGGAACAAGCCGGGAGTGGTTAATATAGTCTTAACAGTATGTGCAGTAATTGCTATGTATGGATTGTTTGCTTATATAGCATTAGGAGATGTTTCCTTCTTCAAGCAGGAAAACCCTGTGCAAAGAATCGTTATGTGGATAGCAACCCATAAAAAGCAGGTTTGGGGAGTCTGTTATGGACTTTTAGGAGTTGGAATTGTTAGTGAGATAGTGTCTTATGTAGTAAGCGTGAAGAATTATCTTAAGTATGTGTAATGCTTCTTATAAAAATAAACTATACAAATTTTAGCAAAAATGGTATTTTGTAAGTAGATACTGTTGTTAAGATATAGTTTAGGAGTAAATACTTATGGAGCATATCAAATTACAGATTGGTTGTATGACAGTGCTTTGTTATATAGCCTATATATATTTCAGACAATGTAAATTATACAAACAAAAGCTTGATAAGTCTAAGTTTGATAATATTCTTATACTTGGAATGATTACGGTTTTGTTGGATGGAATCACTGCTTATACCGTTAATAATTTAGACGCTGTGCCAGCAATTGCAAACAAGATATTGCATGGACTTTTTCTTGTGGGACTTGATTCAGTTATATTTGCTCTTTGTATATATATGATAGGCATAACAGGAGTTTACCCTAAGAAAAGTATATATAAGATAGGCATTTATGCACCTTATATTATAAATGTTTTGTTGGTTTTATTTAACTTACATTCTCTAGAATATAGACATGGTGATTTTACCAATTATTCTATGGGAACATCTGCTTACACCTGTTTTATCATGGCAGGAATGTATATACTTATTACCTTTGTGGTTTTCTTTAGAAGGTGGCATTACATAGAGGGGCATAAAAGAGCCAGTATATTTACATATCTTTTAGTTCTTACAGTGGTAACAGGCTTTCAGATGGCGTTCCCGGAAACCCTTATTACAAGTATAGCTGTTACAGTATTTATACTTGGAGTCTATATGAATCTTGAAGACCCATCCATACGACAGCTTTCCAAACATCACAGGGAAACTGTTATGGGATTTGCAAACCTTATCGAGAATAGGGATGGTAATACTGGTGGACATATAAAGAGAACCAGCCTTTATGTGGAACTCATCGCAAAAGAGCTAAGGGCAAGAGGTTTATATAGTAATATCTTAACTAAGGATTACATAGAAAATCTTGTTAAGGCAGCTCCTATGCATGATATAGGAAAGATATCTGTGCCAGATACAATCCTGCAAAAACCAGGTAAGCTTACAGATGAAGAGTTCGCAACTATGAAGCTTCACGCTCCAAATGGAGGTAGGATTATAAAGGATACCTTTAAAAATCTTGGAGATGAAGAGTACAGAAAGATGGCGTATGAAGTAGCCAGATATCACCATGAAAAATGGAACGGAAGAGGATATCCAGAAGGCCTTAAGGAGGAAGAGATTCCTCTGTGTGCTCGTATCATGGCAGTGGCAGATGTATTTGATGCAGTATCTGAAAAAAGATGCTACAGAGAGGCAATGCCTCTTGATAAATGTTTCGATATAATCAAACAGGGAATAGGAACCGACTTTGACCCTGTTATCGCACAGCTCTTCGTAACAATAAGAGAAAAGGTTGAAGAAATCCACACCAAAGTTAACGAAGGCTAGTATATTACACCTAATCCCCCTCCACAACAGGCGGAGCCAGTAGCCGGGATATAAATAGGACATAAAAAAACCGTTTGAACACGCGAGTCCTTAGGTTCTTGGCTGGATAATATATAGGGCATAGTGAAAACACGCTCTCGCTCGTCTCACTACGCAAGGGTACTAAGCAAAAAAGAAATGGAACAGATTGTATGACTAAAGTCATAATCTGTTCCATTTCTTTTTTAGCTAAGTGCCCGCGTGTTCAAACGGTTTTCTTATGCCCTATATATTATCCAGCCAAGAACCTTAGTACTCCTGCGTAGTGAGACGAGCGAGAGCGTGTTTTTGACATGTCCTATTTATATCCCGGCTATTGGCTCCGCCTGTTGTGTAGGGGGAGTAGTTGTCTAGGATTGGCCTTCGTTAGCTTTGGGGGGATTAGTTCATAGCTGCCTTTAGGGCTGCATCTAAGTCTGCGATTATGTCGTCTACATTTTCGAGACCTACAGAGAAACGAACCATACCACCATCTATGCCTGCTGCCACAAGCTGCTCGTCAGTGAGCTGACGATGAGTCTCGCTGGCTGGGTGAAGTACACAGGTACGGATATCTGCAACATGAACTTCGTTGGAAGCAAGCTTAAGAGAATCCATAAACTTAGCTGCTGCTGGTCTGCCACCCTTGATGTTAAAGGAAATAACACCGCTGGCATTACCCTTTAAGTACTTCTGGCAAAGCTCATAGTCAGGACTTGAAGGAAGACCTGGATAAGAAACACTCTCAACTGCTGGTGATGCTTCAAGATACTTGGCAACAGTAAGTGCATTTTCGCAGTACTGCTTCATACGAACAGCCAAAGTCTCAAGTCCAAGGTTAAGTAAGAATGCTGAGTGAGCTGCAGGATAAACTCCGAAATCTCTCATAAGCTGCATTCTAGCCTTGATGATGTAAGCCATGTTGCCATATTGCTTAGTGTAGGAAATACCATGGTAAGACTCGTCTGGTTCTACAAGCTCTGGGAAGTTACCATTAGTCCAGTCAAATTTACCACTGTCTACGATAACACCACCTACCTGAACTGCGTGACCATCCATATACTTACTAGTAGAGTGGATAACAATGTCTGCACCGAAATCTATAGGTTTACATAAAACCGGAGTTCCGAAAGTATTGTCTACAATAAGTGGAACATTTTTCTCGTGAGCAAGATTTGCAAATCTCTCTATATCAAATACCTTAAGAGCTGGATTGGCGATTGTTTCACCAAAAACAAGCTTAGTGTTATCCTTGAAAGCAGCTCTTATCTCGTCATCGCTCCAAGACGCGTCAACATAGATACATTCGATGCCCATCTTCTTAAATGTATAAGAAAAGAGATTGATAGTTCCACCGTAAATCTGTGGAACACTTATAAAGCTGTCGCCAGCCTTACAGATATTAAGTATTGAAAGAAGTGTTGCAGCCTGACCTGATGTAGTACACATAGCACCAACACCACCTTCTAAAGCAGCAATCTTTTCTTCTACAGCCATAACTGTAGGATTACCAAAACGTGAATAGCAAAGACCCTTAGTTGGGTCGTCAAATATAGCAGCAACCTCTGCAGCAGAATCATATACATAAGTAGTGCTCTGAACTATAGGAAGAACACGTGGCTCTCCGTTCTTAGGTGTATAACCTGCGTGAAGGCATTTGGTTTCGTCTCTCATTAATTCATCCTCCTTGAATCTATAGTATGCTCTTACGAGCTTAAACTAGTCAAAATAAAAATCGCATAAATTATTATAACCTTATGGAAAAGAATTGGCAAGAAAAATAGGAGCATAGTTTTGTTGAAATAGGTAGGTGACTTTGGTAAAATGTTAAGATAATTTAGAAAGGTAGATATTCACATTTTTTGGAGGGTGTTATGAAAAGGATTTTAATCATAGAAGATGATGTGGATGTAAGGGAGGAACTTAAAGTCCTTCTTTGTCGCAACGGTTATGAGGCGGAGTACATAACAGATTTTAAGGATGCATGTAAGCAGATTTTAGCTGCAAATGCTGATATGGTGTTGCTTGATATTAATCTTCCCGGAGTGGACGGAGAAAGTCTTCTTAAGGAGCTTAGACAAGTATCAGACGTACCGGTTATAATGGTTACTAGCCAAAATACTGAAATGGATGAGGTTCTATGTCTTAGCTTTGGGGCAGATGATTTTGTGGCTAAGCCTTATAATCCATCTATTTTGTTGCTTCATATAGAAGCTATATTTAAACGTATGAATAAGAATACCAAGGAGGATGTTCTGCCTTATAATAACTTAGTTCTTGATTTGGGACGAGGAATTATGAAGGTGGATGATATAACCGTAGAGCTTAGTAAAAATGAGATGGGTATTCTTGGGTATCTCATAAAGAATCAGGGGCGCATTATATCTAGAGACGAGCTTATGAGTTATCTGTGGGATTCGGAAGAGTTTGTGGATGACAACACTCTTACAGTAAATATTAATCGAGTTAGAAAGAAATTAGAGGAGTGTGGTCTTTTAGATGTTATTCAGACCAAGAGAGGACAGGGATATATTATAGGATGAGATACGGAAGATTTTTAAGAGATAAATTAGTACTTATATTGGGAATGATTTTTCTTTGTGTGGCAGTAATTCTTATGGGAAATGCCTTTAAGGCGAATACTCAGTATGTTGTGGCGACTGTAGTACTTATTGCAGTGGTTATATTGGTTTCCATACACGTGGAATATTTTAGTAAACACAAGTTTTACAAGGAAGTACATAATTCTTTAGAGGCTATGGACCAGAAATACCTTGTTACAGAGATGATTAAAAAACCAGATTTTTATGAGGGTCAAATATTTGTTGACAGTCTTTATGAGATTAATAAATCTATGAAGGAACATATTAATTCAGTAGAATTTTCTGTGGCAGAGTTTAAAGAATATCTTGAACTTTGGATTCATGAGATAAAGGTGCCTATATCAGCTTTAAAGCTAATGAATTATAACGAGAATATGGATCCGACAAAACAGAAGCAACAGATAGATAAGATAAATTCCTATGTGGAACAGATACTATTTTACGCTAGAGCAGACGCGGCAGAAAAGGACTATCTTCTCAATAAGTGCAATTTAGAAACCATAGCTAATAAGGTTGTTATGGACCAGAAGGCCTTACTTATTGGAAATAAGATAAAGATTGAAAAAGAAAATATGGATGTATCAGTAATTACTGATTCAAAGTGGCTAGAGTACATTATTTCTCAGGTGGTAAACAATTCTGTGAAATATATGGAAAAGGATAAGAAGTCTCACATTAAGTTCTATACAGAAAAGAGTGAGGATGTGACTACTCTTTGTATAGAAGACAATGGTATGGGTATTGGCGAAAAAGATTTACCTTATGTCTTTGACAAAACCTTTACTGGGGCAAACGGTAGAAAAGACAGAGCTTCTACAGGTATGGGATTATACATTTGCAAGAAGCTTGTGGAAAAGCTGGGCCATAAGATTAGTATTGAGTCCAAAGAGGGAGAGTACACTAGGGTTAAGCTTTCCTTTGGCAATAACTCTTTTCTTGATATTGAATAGTTTTTCTAATGTTACAAAAGTGTAAGGTTATTGTAATGTTAATCAATGTCACATTTTTTGCGGATAAAATATAATTCAGTCATAAAAAGTTATAACAACTGTTTATGGAGGATTAAATAATGAGTCAGGTTTTAAAATTAGAAAATGTAGAAAAGTATTACGGCAACAAAACAAATGTTACCAAGGCTGTAGATAATATATCTTTTGCAGTGGAAAAGGGTGAGTTTGTAGGGATTATGGGAGCTTCCGGTTCTGGTAAGACCACACTCTTAAACTGTATCTCAACTGTAGATAAGGTTACTGCAGGACATATATATGTTGAAGATAAGGATATCACTAGTATCAAAGGTAGAAAGTTAAATCAGTTTAGAAGAGAGGAACTTGGATTTATCTTTCAGGACTTTAATTTACTAGATACTCTTACAGCTTACGAAAATATTGCCCTTCCCCTTTCAATACAGAATATAAGGGCGGAGGAGATTAATAGCCGAGTTATGGAGATTGCTGGAAAGCTTGATATAACAGAGGTTATGAACAAACATAGTTACGAGATGAGTGGTGGTCAGAAGCAGAGAGTTGCTGCGGCGAGAGCCTTAGTGACAAATCCTAAGCTTGTGCTTGCAGATGAGCCAACCGGGGCTCTTGACTCCAAGTCATCCAGATACCTTTTAAATAGTATGAAAAAGTTAAATGAGGAGCTTAATGCAACTATCCTTATGGTTACCCACGATGCATTTACAGCAAGCTATGCAGGTAGAGTAATCTTTATTAAGGACGGTAAGATTTTCAATGAAATTCGCAAGGGCTCTGATACTAGAAAACAGTTCTTTGACAAGATTATTGAGGTAGTAACTATGTTAGGAGGGGATTTAAATGATGCTCTTTAAACTAGCCTTCCGCAACATAGTAAAAAGTATTCGTGACTATATGATATATTTTGCCACCTTAGTATTAGGTGTTGCAGTGTTTTATGTTTTTAATGCTCTGGATAGTCAGACTGTTATGCTTTCTATATCAAATGATACCAGGGAAATAATCAATGTAATTCTTGAAGCAATGTCTGTAGTCAGTGTGTTTGTGTCCTTTATACTTGGATTTTTGATTGTCTATGCTAGCGGATTTTTGATGAAGAGAAGAAAAAAGGAATTTGGACTTTATCTCTTGCTTGGTATGGGAAAAGGAAAGGTTTCAGGAATTCTCCTTATTGAGACCGTATATATTGGAGTTTTGTCCTTGGTTGCAGGTCTTGGTTTAGGAGTGGTTGCTTCTCAGGGAATGAGTATAGTGGTAGCCAATTTATTTAAAGCGGATATGACACAGTTTAGGTTTACTGTATCAGGAGCTGCTATTGCTAAAACACTTATTTACTTTGCAGTTATATTTTTGGTAGTAATTGTTTTCCAGACCTTTATGGTGGGCAAGAATCGTTTGATTAATCTTCTTAACGCAAGGAAGAAGGCCCAGAAAAATTATGGCAAGAATCCTATCTTATGTGTAGTGGTATTTATCATTGGCGCAGTACTTCTTGGAACTGCATATTACAATGTTACTGTTGGATTTGAAGATATATTTAGTCTTTCTGACATTGGCATAGAGATTATAAAGGGTATTGTGGGAACCTTTGCAGTATTTTGGTCTGTATCAGGATTTTTGATTGTTGTTGTAAAGAGCAACAAGAAGTTCTATAACAAGGGACTTAACTGTTTTACAACAAAGGAGCTTTCGAGCAGAATAAACACTTCGGTTTTTGCGGGTGGAATCATAAGTCTATTGCTCTTTTTTACCATAAGCATCCTTTCCTGTTCTGTAGCAGTGAAGAATTCTATGGATAAGATTATTGAGAGAAAGACACCTATGGATATCCAGTTTACTATGAGTAAGCCATCAGCGGAATTGACTGGGGAAACAGAAACTAAGGATATATTCTACTATTTTAATGAATATCAGATTGATATGAACGACTTTAAGGATATGACCTGTGTACAGGTTTATAATGATAGCACTTCTAACATGGCTAAATATACATTGGAAAATGCTACAGATTATTTTGTAAGTCCAGACCAGATGTGGATTCCTATAATTCACGTATCTGACTATAATAAGCTGGCTAATATTTATGGAATTGATACTTGCAAGGTAGAGTCAGGAGAATATGCCTTGGTATCAGATAATAGTCAGGCTGCTAAACTGTATAGCCAGGCTCTTGAAACTGGAAAAACTATTGAGTTTAATGGGAACACCTATACACCCGCCTATAAGAAATGTGTAGACGGTTTTATAGCTATGAGCAATGCAGAGAACAATATGGGTGTTCTTGTTGTTGCGGATGATGCAGACTTTTCTTATGTGAACTTTATTGATGATTTTGTTGTGGCAAATTACAACACAGAGGATGAGACCAAAAAGGCTAGCATGGAAGAATACTATGGCGACTTTGAGTTTTGGGAGAAGCTAAATCCGGGAGATGGTGAACATGCATGTATTGATATCTCTACTAGAATTGGGCTCGTGAATGGTGCTTTAGGAATGTCAGTACTCTTAGTGTTTGTGGGACTATATCTCGGTATAATATTCCTTATATCAAGCGGTGCAATCCTCTCCTTAAAGGAGCTTTCCGAGGCAGCAGACAGCAAGGATAAGTACAAGATTTTGAGAAAAATCGGTGTGGATGAAAAGCAGATAAATCGCTCTTTACTTTCACAGAGCGGAGTATTCTTCGGATTACCACTTTTTATTGCAATAATCCATTCCATTTTTGGAATCCAGACAGCTCTGCTTATATTGGAAGTATTTGGACGAGAAGGTTTATTTGTATCCATATTTGTATCGGCTTGTATAATTCTTGGTATATACGGAATTTATTTTGCTATAACCTATACCTGTAGTAAGAAAATTATAAGTGAATAGCCCTATGATTTTTTTTGAAAAATAAGGAATTTTTGGCTTGCCTTTAGGGGAAATGTGTGATATTATCCTTAATTGTGATATATTTTTATTTATATTCCTTGCTTCCGAGTGTATCGGAGGCCATTAGACCATAAGGAGGTGCAATAACATGAACAAGTATGAATTAGCGTTGGTTGTTAGTGCAAAGATCGATGATGACGCTAGAACAGCAGCTGTTGATAAGGCTAAGGCTATTATCGAGAAGGCAGGCGGTACTGTTACTAACGTTGATGAATGGGGTAAGAAGAGATTAGCTTACGAAATTCAGAAGATGAAGGAAGGATACTACTACTTCATTCAGTTCGACGGCAACGCAGACAGCCCAGCTCAGATAGAGGCTAACGTTCGTATTATGGAATCTGTTATCAGATATCTTTGTGTTAGACAGGACGCAGAGTAGTAGATAAGGAGGAATTCCAATGAACAAAGTAATTTTGATGGGTCGTTTGACTCGTGATCCAGAAGTTAGATATTCACAGGGCGCAGAGCCTTTAGCTATAGCTAGATATACATTGGCAGTAGATAGACGTGGAAGAAGAGATGCAACTGGCGGTGACCAGACTGCAGACTTCATTCAGTGTGTGTCATTTGGTAGAACTGCAGAGTTTGCTGAAAAGTACTTAAAGCAGGGAACAAAGATGTTAGTTACAGGTAGAATCCAGACTGGAAGCTACACTAACAAGGATGGCAACAAGGTGTATACTACTGAGGTTGTTGTTGAGGAGCAGGAGTTCGCAGAGAGCAAGGCTAACTCATCAGCAGGTGGATATCAGTCAGAAGATAGACCGGCACCAGCTAGTGCAAGTGCAGATGGATTTATGAGTATTCCAGATGGAATAGAGAACGATTTACCGTTTAAGTAAGATGGAGGTAAATAAAATGGCTGTAAATAAGACAGAGAAGATGGATCGCGCAGATGCTCCTATGAAGAGAAGACCTATTCGTAGAAGAAAGAAGGTTTGTGTATTCTGTGCAGATAAGAATTCAGTTATAGACTACAAAGATGTTAACAAGCTCAAGAGATACATCTCAGAGAGAGGTAAGATTCTTCCTAGAAGAATTACTGGAAACTGTGCTAAGCATCAGAGAGCTTTAACAGTAGCTATTAAGAGATCAAGACACGTAGCTATTATGCCATACGTAGTTGATTAATTAAAATGTAAATTTAAACATCTCGAGGAAATCCTCGGGATGTTTTTTGTTTTGCGTATAAAAAAAGTTGACACAATGTGTATAATATGTTATTCTTGGTTCAGCATATTTCTAAGTATTTATTAGTTCATTTTATGCAGTTGTTCTTACTGCGAATTCTAAAGAAATCTATGCTAAAAAACCCACAACTACAGCAGGAGATTTCTTTGAAAGATAAAGTGAGGATATTCTCCTGCTACATTGAAAGGAGAATATTGTATGAAGAAAGAGTATGTGGAGAACATAACCAAGGAAGAGCTGGAGGTTATGTACGAGAATCTTACCATCAAGGATGATTTTATCTTTGGTAAGGTTATGGAGAACAAGGAAAACTGTGTAGAGATGTTGGAACGACTTACAGGCAACAGGATAAGTGGCAATATCTCTATCAACAATCAAAAGGCGATTAAGGTTGCCGTGGATGGTAAAGGTGTCAGATATGACGTGTATGTTGAAGATGATGCTGGAGTTATGTATGACGCGGAGATGCAGCGGGAGAAAAATAAGAGCATCTTGCCAAAACGAAGTAGATTCTATCAGGGGCTTATGGACTTAGGATATCTTGAAACTGGGGATGAGTATGTGGAACTGGCAGACAGCTACGTTATATTCATCTGTACCTTCGACCCCTTTGATGAGGGACTATGTTGCTATGAGTTTGAGAATCATTGCGATGGACACGAGGGTATAGGAGATATACCTTTGGGCGATGGTAGGAAGATACTTATCTATAACACCAAGGGAACAGTGGTGAATGTAAGTCCGGAAGTATATATCTTTCTTTGCTACATAGAAGATGGTAAGATGAGGGATGAGTATACCAAACGATTGAACAGCTCGGTTGCAATGGCCCGTTACAACAGGAAATGGAGAGTGGAGTATATGAAAACATTCGTACACGATATGGATGTAAGAAGAGAAGGAAGAATAGAAGGAATTGAGCTTGGAAAGTCTTTTGGTAAAATGTCATTAGTGTGCAAAAAACTTCGTAAAGGCAAATCTGTTGAGGCAATAGCAGAAGAATTGGAAGAAGAGAATTCCGAGATATCTGATATGTGTGAGATTGCAAAAAAATTTGCACCGGACTATGATGAAGAGATGGTGTGGAAGAATTATTTGAGTAAGTATATGCTCGATTGATTAAAATGGAAAGATAAACATCCCGAGGATTTCCTCGGGATGTTTTTTTTATAGTGCTATAAAATATTTCTTTGTATTTTCAGAGCTTACCATAACTGTAACTTCCTGATTAGGATCATATTGGGTAAAATCAGATGGTTTACCTACGGTAGTATAGTTGGTTAGCAGTCTGGTTTTGGGGTCTCTTCCCTGACAAATAAAATCATAGTTTTTGTTTTCTTTAAATATCTTTGAATCCACAGGCGATATCTGAAGAACTTTTGCGGTTACTTTTATGCCTTTGTTTATGGAATCTTCTTTGATTTTCAAAAATACCAAAAGACATAAACCAAATAAGCTTGAGGCCATACCCACAGTTATGTATTTATCAGCATAAGATTTTTCAAAATCCACAGCAACCACTAAGTGGTCGTAAGAATCTTCGTCATTGTTGTCATCAGGAAGATAGTATATGGATATCTTATCTCCAACCTCGAAATCTGTTCCAATGATAGTGTGCAATTTTGCTTTTTTGGTTACTTCGTTATCTACATATTTAATGGTATAAGTGTATTTTGTAGGTCTACGATTTCTTCGTCTGTAGCTTCTGTCTACATCTTTGTATGTAATAGTGGCGGTTGTTTCTTCGGTTCCATGAGTATATTTCAGTGCATTTAGTGATACTAAATAGCCGAGAATAATAAGAAGTATACCAAAGCAAATTGGGACTAGAGTCCATTTTACAAATCTGTCAACACCCTTTTTGTGATGTATTTTATTGTAACTTCGTATAAGCCATATGGCAATTAAGATTAAAGTAAATATGGCAACAAATATATTGGGCAACTGATTAACAAGTAAGGTTTCGATGCTAAGTGAAATTGTTCTCATATGTTTTTCCTCGTAAAATATTATTTTTAATAATTATAAAATCAAATTATAAAATAGTAAAGTGATGACGTTAAACTATAACCCTAAAATACAGTGGAAAATTCAGAGGATAAATATAGTAAAGTATTTTTTATAAGCTCTTTATTTTTTTCTTTCTATATAGTATAATAACTGTATACGTGCTGTGCTTTTGCCTTTTGGCATCTGTTTGGTGGCGCGGCAAATTTTAAATGATATGGAGGAACAAAAATGTTAGTATCAGCAAAAGAGATGTTAACTAAGGCTAAGGCTGGTAAGTATGCAGTAGGTCAGTTCAACATCAACAATCTTGAGTGGACAAAGTCAATTCTTTTAACAGCACAGGAGCTCAACTCACCTGTTATCTTAGGTGTTTCTGAGGGCGCTGGTAAGTATATGTGTGGTTATAAGACAATCGTTGGTATG
>JAGBBM010000077.1 GCA_017938485.1 Lachnospiraceae bacterium | reverse complement strand
TGAGACAGTAAAGAACCTCCATACTATGAGAGAGGTTAATCTTAATGAGTCATCTAGTACAATTGATAATCTTAAGAAGGTTAACGATGAGCTTCAGGTTGAGGTTACTCAGCTTAAGCAACAGTTAGAGACATATAGATATAAGGAAGAGGAATCTGCAAGTAGATATGAGTCTATTTCAAGAACCCTTCTTGAAGCAAGAGAAAGTGCAGATATGCTTGCTAGACAGACTGAGAAGGAGTGCAATGACTTAAGAGCAAGAACTGAGGCAGAGTGTCAGCAACTCACAGATGAGACAGTAGCAGCCTGCGACAGACTTACAGCAGAGACAAGTAGTGCATGTCAGGAACAGAGAGAGACTACTTATGCTGATTGTGAAGAGCTTAAGCGTCAGACAAAGGCTGAGACAGATGCTCTTATTGCAGATACAGATTACAATTGTAGAACTCAGAGCGAGGAGACTAGGCTTGCTTGCGAGCAGCTTACAGAAGCTACAGAGTCAGAGTGTGAAGAGATGCGTAATCAGGCTAGAATCGAAGCTTACAATGTTCGTATGTCAGTTAAGCGTGAGTGCGAGAGCGTGAGCGATTTCTTATCACAGCTTATGGTATGCGTGGACAATGTGGTTAAGGCCTGTGATGAGACTAAGACTGTGGCAGACCAAGCCTTCCCAGAATTAAAGTAAAAGAAAAACACAGTGATTTGTGCATTGATGAAATATGCAAATATGAGTATATGTATCATAAACCTTTTGCCATTGTTAACAATTGGGTGGGAGTGTGTTTGTGAATATATATACTCATATTTGCATATTTCCGTAACGAGTTATATTAAAAGAAGGGAGAAATAATTATGATACTAGAAAATAAATATCTTCGAAAAGCCATATTGAAGGCAGGCTATGTAGTCATAGTAAAAAGCTGTCATGTAAAAGAGCGAAAAAGTAAACTTGAATATATTTCTCCAAATGCGTCTATGCTAGGTATGAATGTAGAATTGTTGAACAAGGGCATGAAGCTTACAGAGGATTATATATATCCCGAGGATAGACAAAAGGTTATACAGACAGTTTTAGCTGCTAACGAGAATGAAGTCAGGGACTATGTCCATGAGTATCGTATGGTAGGCGATGACGGAAAGCTTTATTATGTTTCCAACGAGATATCAGTTTCCGAGGTAAAGGATGATTATTTTACTATAGAGTTTTATATAAAAGATATAGGCGATAAGAAAAAGTATTCAGATACTCCTGCTAATATAAGTACTTTAGAAGAAAAAAGTCAGGAAAAACAAGAGGATTTGGGAGATATATTAGACGATATGTCTTTGAAGGACAAGATAGAGACTATTATGAAGGTGTTCTCTGGTTTGTCAGATTTGTATTCTGTTTATGTTGACCTTGATTGCAAGATAAAATTCCCACCGGTAGGTCCAAGTACCAACATGGGAGATTTTTATGATTTGTTTGAAAAACCTTCATACAAGGAATACTTTAAGTATATCAAACAGGTGGTTATAAACAATGACGCACCTACTATTCTTGACAGAGAAGAAGGTGGCATCGGAAAGATATCTGCGGCCCCAATCAGATTGGGAGAGCAGATATTGGGCATATGGATTTTAGGCTCCTATACAGAAACTGAGACTGAGAAGCTTAAGAAGATATATGAGGACCATTGGGTTATAGCAACCTTGCTTTCTGACTATGCTTACAAAAATGCTATGATTGATAGAGAGATTGCCAAGTCAAGAGGAGCAGGAGCTAAGCTTAGAGAAGAGCTTGCTAGACAAAATATTATAAATGAAGCCTTAAGTAAGATTAACAGCAAGCTGGTAGATAATGTGGATAGCATTGTAGAAGAAACTATCAAGGATGCAGGTATTCATATGAATATCGATAAGGTATTTATCTATACCATGGCTAAAGGTAATTCAGA
>JAGBBM010000076.1 GCA_017938485.1 Lachnospiraceae bacterium | reverse complement strand
GAAATGTAGGTCTTTGATTGTAAACAGCGCTGTCCTAACCTTAACCTAATGGCATAAAAAAATAGGACTAAATCAGTGCAAACCCTTGATTTTGTTGGGTTTCTCTTAATTTAGTCCTATTATAACAGGTCCATGCCTCGATACACATAGTTTTTCTGCCAACTCAATTTGAGTTAATCCTGCATTTTTTCTTGCTTCTTTTAATTTGTCTGCTAATGTCATATTTCCCTCCATCTGACCATCTGCATATGGTCGTGTTTTGTTCGGCATCTCGCCTATAGGTTTAACTTATCCCAAGGGACTTCAAATCGCAAGAAATGAGGCGTGGCAAGCATGCTACGAAGCGTGGCACACTTAAATTTACATTTCTAACACTCAATTTATCGTCAACCACTCTGTAGCGTTTGACCTTTACAACTATATTATATCAAACATTATATAAATCACAAGCTAATGACATATTTCAAGAATTTTCTCTATCTCCCATTCTTTAGCTGTAAGCACAATAGCTCTATCCCCTAGCACTTCTTTTATTACTCTAAGCTCCAGTTTTTGTCTATGTTTGAAGTGTTCTATAATATCTTCAAATGTGCTACATTTATGTTTCTTTCCATAAGGCGAATTACTAAAATACTGAATCATCATTTCATACCACAATTCATTTCCTTGGTCATCACTACGCTCATTCTTAATTGTTGTGATATTTTCTTCTAATCTGTCACTATGCAGATAAAGCATCAAGAAATTCTCCTTTTGTATATGACTATATAATTCCTGATAAAACTCCACTATTTCATCATCATTCATCAAGTGGAATAATATTAAATCTTCCATAATATTCTGGAAAAAGGCACACTCAAAGAGATATCCTGTATCACGAAAATTATTGTATCTAGAAAAGATTATCTTCTTAAAATCATCAAAGTTTTTTCTTCCATTGTAAACCTCATAGTTTTCCAATTCTTTATAAAAATTGGGAATATCAGTAATAACTTTAGTATAGGAAATAATATAGTACTTTCCTTCACAGACAGTATTTTTGATTATGTCTTCTTGAATAGACTCATATCGTCTTAAAATTTCCTCATACTCTTCTTTTGTCATCCATGTACACCAAGCCAAATCAACGGGTGAATAATCCCCTTCTCTGCAAATATTAAACTCAGGTATAGCATTGTAAATACTATTTATCAGGGTGGATTTTCCCATCCCCGGAATACCTTCTATAAATATATTTTTCATATTATAAACCTCCCTTCATGATTCCGTAAAAAAAGGAACCATTTGTTACCAAACAGTTCCATTACATACTATAACCTCTACAATTGAAGGGTGAGTACCTTACCCAGCACACACAATAAATTTATTTACACAAAAAGAGAGGTTATGAGAACATAATCCACTTTTGGTAACACGACATAAAGTATGAATATCTCTATCCATACTGTTAAACTCTCATGTAATCAAAAGCAAATTATCTTCTCATCTTTTCACCTCTCTCCTTAAGATATTTTCATATTAACACGACTATTTTTTTGTGTCAAGAACGACTATTTTTCCTACTCCATCATCTCCATAGTCACTGCGTTCCATCTATACTTCTCCAAATCAACTCGGTTTCCCTCCAATTTAACTCCCTCGCCTTCCAATAGGGCAATCTGTCGGTTCTCACCACCGAAAGCAAATGCCGAGGAAACTTCTCCCAAGCGATTTACCACCCTGTGGCAGGGAATATGCTCAGGGTCTGGGTTTGCGTGAAGGGCATATCCCACCACCCGAGACCAATTTTTATTACCAGCAAGAGCAGCCACCTGTCCATAGGTTGCAACCTTACCCTTAGGTATCTCTTTTACCACATCGTATATTAGTTCAAAGGCTGATTTGTTCAAGTAGGATTCCTCCGTTCTCGTAAAATATATGCACTCAACTAATGGTTGAGTTTTGGAGTAAAAAATTTATTCGCCTTGTGGTACATTATCGTCCAAACTTTTATTTCGGTAATTCAAGTTTGTACGAAGGGTATACCCCTGTTCTTCCCAAAAATCATTTGCTGCATTATTATCTTTAAAAACCAATCCGAACACCTTCGTAATACCCTCCTTGCGTAGGGCATCTTCTGCCTTATCAACAAGCATACGCGCTATACCCTGACGACGATAATCAGGATGAACACACATATGATGAATCATAGCACGTCTTCCATCATGACCTGTAAGAATAACTCCGACTATCTTCTTATCATCTTCTGCGTCGGTATTGGTATATGCCAAAAAACAAGTTGTGGGATTACGCCTTAAATACCTCTCAATTCCATCTCTGCTATCATCCACCTGATTCAGCCCGCGCCTTGATTGCTCCGTACTATTCCAAAGTTCATAGATTCCATTGTAATCTTCTATGACAACAGGCCTAATTGTAATATTCATATTTTTGTACAATCCTCCATCAACCTTCCTCAACATCAGCTTCAAATCTCACATTACACACATTATATTTCATAATCCACCAACTATCAATAAAAAAGACGTTTCTAGCATTAAGAAACGTCAGACATAATATTTCCATTTTCTCGAACTTGTGTTCTATTGTCTTTTATGATATAATAATACCAGTAGCGTATATGCTACTGGCAATCGTGTTACAGGGTGGTTGACCTTCATTCTTACAGAATGGAGGTGATGCTTATGAAGAACTTTAATTTCAGAGACTTAATGTCCTTTGGAATGTTCATTATAGCCTTACTGACATTTATGTATCATATATGTCACTAACATAAAAAACCTTCCCTGTACTTTGACGAGATAGGGAAGGTTTTTTCTTTATCCCGGTCAACCACTCTGTGGCGATTGCCTTTTATAATTATATTATATCAGAAGTTGCACAAATTACAAGTGAAATGTAAACGCATTTATTCAACTAAACATAGCTAATTAGACAATTCCATTGTCATATTTTTTACCTATAAAATTCAATCTGACAGTTTCCTTCATCATCAAACATTTCTATCTCATATTTCAACGGACCATCTTTATATATGTCCCTATATATATCTCCTAGTTTTTCTGTTTTTCCTGCGACACAGTTCCAACCATAATCAGGAAGAGTAACGTTGACATTCTGTTCATCTATGTCACCTTCTATTAGTCCAATCACATATTCAATCGAAGTATCCGTCCAATTATAACCAAGACCGCGAAGATTTTCTCTTCCATATACTCTAGCTAATTCATCCCAAAATGCACCTATCGTTTCATACTGCATTTCACCAACTGTAGAAAATGTCCTACTAATACCTTTAAATTCCATAAAACCAATCCTGCTTTCCTAAAACTCAAATCATTTAAACACTTTTTCATTTGCATGAGCATAATAGATAATTTTAGGATTATAACTCATAACCAAATCCCAGTCCGCTTTCAAAGCAATATTTTCCCCGTAAGCAGCAAGATAGTCAATAGGCTCTAAATCACCTACAAAGCAAATTCCATTATCCAGCATCAAGGATATACTATCCTCACTATGGCTTGGGGTTGATATGATTTCACCCTGGATACCCATATCGTTAAGAAACGCTCTGCTATCTTTTCTGTCAATAATTAGTGCATCATCCATATTAATTGGCTCATAGCCCAAAATTCTATCTCTCTTAAAAATCTCATCAGAAAAATGAATATATGGACATTGTACATCTACCAATAAAAGCTTTACTCCCTGCTTCATAAGCTCACATACTAACCCCATATGATCTGGATGATAATGTGTGGCTAAAACATAAGTGATGTCACTAATTTTTATATTGTTTTCTTTAATTGCTCTATAAAACCCAAGCAAGGTTCCCGCATAATCCGTATCAACAAGTAAATTGCCCGCTGTTCCCCTGATAAAAAACGTGTTGGTGTTGCCATATTTCAACTTAGTTACCACTGCCATCACCTCCGTCAAATCCTGCTATACGGGAGTTCCAACCTCTATCAAATTCCCATCCAAATCATAGAAACGGATTACCTTCTGACCCCAGCTATGAGTCATAAGCTTGTTAACGTATTTGATTGACGGATATAACTTTTCTAATTTTTCCACAAAGCCTTCTATATCCTTTTCCTCAAAATAAAGCTCACAGGAATTATTCTCTGGAATAATATCTTTTCCCAGAAACTCCCTCCAAATCTTTTCATCCTGAAGAACAAGACCTTCTGTTAAAATCATATTGCCATCATTATCAAGCACCATATCCAACCCGAACAAGTCATGATAAAACTTTCTTGATTTTTCTATATCCTTTACAACAATCAAAATATTTCTTAGTTTCATTAGTTTTCACTCTCCATGAATTTCAAATTATCTCTTATCGTCAGTTCCATAAGAATTTTTACGTACAAATCACTTAACATATGCTATTTATCCGTACTTTTCGGTATACTAATTTGATATTTTCAATTTTTTTGTACTGATTTTACGGATAAATCTATGTATGTTTGTCAATTTATCCGTAATCAATCATTTTTCATACAAATACATTCATTATTTTATCAATTTCTTACGGATAATTTGTACATCTTATCATTTTTATCTGTAAAATCATAAAAATCTACAAACTCCAACCCTTACCCTGTCTTCAAATATCAATCAACTGCCATGCATTAGTTATCCTCAGTTAAATTCGCTTCAAACTTCACCGTAAACCTAGTTCCGAACTCTGGTCTTGAAAGTACATCTATGGTTCCATCGTGGGCATCCACTATCCATTTTGCTATGGAAAGGCCAAGACCCGAACCACCGGTTTCACCATTTCTAGCCTCATCTGAACGATAGAATCTCTCAAATATATGCACCACTTCAGAATCCTGCATACCAATTCCCTCATCCTGAATCTCGTAGCTCACATGGTCACCAGAAGCCTTTACTCTAAAGGTTATTGTGTCTCCATCATTAGAATACTTAGCTGCATTCTGGACGAAGATTCTAACAGACTGCTTTACCATAGCCACATCTCCTCGCATAGTTGCAGGAGGGTTATGAATTCTACCTTCATCATCTACCGCATTTCCACTGTCGTTTACAAACTTGTAAATGTGTTTCTCGTCTATCATAAGAGATTCTTCCCAAACCTCTTTTATAACCTCATTTAAGTCAAATATAGTTAAGTTAAGAGTATTTCTACCACTGTCACCTCTAGCAAGGAACAGGAGTTGCTCGATAAGGTCCTTCATATGCTGAGACTCGTGCTTTAATGCTTCGATAGACTCATCAAGAATCTTTTCATCCTCCTTGCCCCATCTATCCAGCATATTTACATAGCCCTGAATAACTGAAATAGGTGTCCGAAGCTCATGGGAAGCATCCGACACAAATCTGGACTGTTGTTTCTGGCTCTCCTTCATACGATGAAGAAGATTGTTAAGGGCTACCTCTATACTCTGCAAATCCTTATCCCCTGTAGATATCTTGGCATTGGGAGCATCTGGAGATACGCTTTCTATAGCGTGCTCAAGGCTCTCAAACTTAGATATATCAAGAGGAAGGGAGCTTAACTGCTCCGCCTTAGCCGCCAAATCATTAAGAGGCTTAAGCTTCTTTCTTATCTGAGATGTACCAAACAAGGCAAAAAATAAATGTATAACCTCAAAAGATAGCAATACTATGCCAGGGAAAATAAGACGGTCAGCAAAATCTCTCACCAAATAAGGATACTCAATGCCCTCTTTTGTTTCCAGCACAAAAGTAAGACCATCATATCCAGCTTCACTGGTAAAATAGCCTCTTTCTACATTCTCACTATTAGGCACTTGCTCATATCTCCAGTAGATGAAGCTACCTACTATGAGGAGTATCAATATTAAGTTGAAACACATTAAATCAGAGAAACGTTTTAGCCAGAAGCTGGTATTTATTCTTCTGGCTATGGACGTCATTCGCTTGTTTTCATTCATTAATCATTATCCTTTATTACATATCCTACACCGCGAACTGTCTGTATTAATTTGATTCCGAACCTGTCATCTATCTTGGTTCTTATGTATCTTACATACACATCTATAATGTTGGTCTCACCGATATAATCGTAACCGCAGACCTCATTCATAAGCTTTTCCCTATCCATAACAATATTCTTGTTACGCATAAGACTGTGCAAAAGCTCAAACTCACGATTGGTAAGCTCTATGGCTTCACCATTTACAGTTACCTCGTGTCTATCCTCATCAAGAGAAACACCACCGATAGTCATCTTGTGGGTAGCAACTGCTGCCCCACCACGTTTCTTTAAGGCTACTCTTATACGGGCAAGCAACTCTTCTATGGCAAATGGCTTAGTAATATAGTCATCAGCCCCTGCGTCAAGGCCAGACACCTTATCCATAACCGCATCCCTTGCAGTTAACATAATAACCGGTGTTTCTTTCTCCATACGAAGTCTTCTAAGAACCTCCAAGCCATTCAGCTTAGGAAGCATCACATCCAGAAGTATCAAATCATAATCGGTAGCAAGGGCTTTATCCAAGCCCTCTCTTCCGTCATGCGCCTTGTCCACTTCATTTCCTTCATGCATAAGCTCTAATTCTACGAATCTTGCTATATTAACCTCATCTTCAATTATCAAAATCTTGTTTGCCATAGTTGCTCCTAAATAAATTATTTGTTGCTGATATCATTCTTGATGTTTGAGCAAGCCTGTGATGCCTTATCGCAAACATCATTTAAATCTATAGTTGTTGACTCAAAGCCTGAGAAGTAGTACTTACAATCGCAGAAGAGTCCAATGATAAGTAATAAGCCTGTAAGTGGAAGTAAGAATATAAGTGCTAATACCAAGATGATAACAGGCATAGACATCACCTTATTTCCTTCCTTGGTTACGTTAAAGCTAGTCTCACACCCCTTCTTGAACACTTTTCCACACCAGTCAAAGAACTTGTTAAATACTTCTCCAACTGAAGTCCCCTTACAATCCTTCTCATAAGTTCTCTGTGCTACCTCAAATTCCTTTGAAGGCTCGTTATCAGGAGTTGTAGTGTAGCTTGACATCTTTGGCTTAGATACCTTACCAAGCTGCTCTAAGTAGATGATTGCATCAAGCAAATCATAGTTGCTAGCCTCAAGTGCTCCCTTAGCTTCCTCGTAAGTTACTCCAGTTTTCTCTCTTAACTTTTCTACCTTTTCAAAATTGTCCATAATAATCTTCCTTTCTGATTTTGAATCTCTCTTATTTTCTTAGGTCTGTATCAACCTTATGGCTATATAATACAACCCCAAAATTAATCTAAAATGTAGGAAAGATTAAAATCAGATTAAAAAATGAATTAATTTTAATTAATTTACTGCATAAAATTATATCATACAAAGAAAATCACTGTAAACAACTATATTTTCTTCATAAAAAATCCTCCGTATTATAAATGTTTATGTATATAATACGAAGGATTTTTTATGTTTTTTTACATATTATTCAGACTCTGGATATGGAATCTTCTCTGGAAGCTCAAAGCCTTCTGGGTAAAGGATATCCTTTACATTTACACTCTGGAAAGGATCATCGCAATTTATAGCATAATCCCACATCTCATAGCTTCCATAATAGTAAATTCCCATAATACTACAGGTTGGCGGCTTATTAGCGTTAGGGTCCGCAACCATCATGTCAAGGAAACAAACCCCCAATATATAATCATCATACTCCCAAGCTATATCCAAAGTCTCACCTGACATTCCCTCACAGGATGCCGCAGATTCAAGATAAGCTTCAATAGAGCTATCTATATGTCCTGTGCCCGTTTCAACCATCTCATCTATAGCATCAGTAACCGTAGCATATGTACCAAATATACCCACGTAGGATGGTGTACCAAAATCTTCTAACAGAAGATTAAGATAAAAAGTATCTATATTATGCTGATTAACATCTGGATTGGTACCGAGACCTGCCTGTTCATCTGTGTATCCCAAAAAATCATCTATGTAGCCATCATATATATAATACCAGCCATTATCTATACACTCCTCTACTGTTATTTCTGTGTCAGACAAATTGTATATTTGAACAGGCGCTTTGTTATACTTATCCCATGGAGCAACAGTCTCTGATAAAATCTCTGCCACCTTTTTCATGTTCTTCACATCACTAGTGATATTTCCCAAGGTAAGCGTCACTTCCTCATTTGGATATAAAATCTTTCCATCAGGCTGGGCATTAAGCTCCCCTTCAGCAAAATTGTGTTGTGTCATCCATCTTATCTGATACTGAAAAGCAAGGGGTACTTCAACCTGGTCTTCCACAACTTCTTCTGTCACTTCCTCAGTGGTATTTATTGCTGTCTCTGTTATATCCTCAGTCGTGATATTTGTTTCTGTCGTAGTATCCTTTTTATCATCCTTTGACTTACTACCAAGTATAATTGCTGTTGCACCAGCACCTACCACAGCCAAAGATATAATTCCAATTGCTATTTTCTTTTTCATTACTCCTAGTCCTACCTTTCCTACTGTTTTTGCTACTTCTGTACCTGCAACACCTGTACCTGCCATGTTTTCCACTGCATAGCCCATACTTGAACCAACTCCTGAATCTGTTACAGTCTGTCCCACAGACATACCAATGGCAGAACCAGTAACTATAGTATTCACAATCTCTGGAAATACATTTGGCACAAATATCTCGCAAGCCTCCTGAGTGAGGAGATATGCCAGTACAGGAATCCCGGAAACGGAATAAAGCTTATCCTCAGTCTTTTTCTCATATGCCATCACGCCATCTCTAATCTTAGCTCTGGCAACACTTAGACGATACTTTACTGTTCCTGGTGGGCATTCCATAATATCTGCCACCTCTTCTATTGTAAGACCATTAAAATAATACAAAATAACGGTTTCGTACTGAATATCAGAGAGATAATTTCTCATAATATCCATTACAATTTTTCTTTTTTCCTTCTGATTTATGTACTCCTCAGGCAAAAAACTCTCATTTTCCTCCACAGGAGCATTATCCAGTGCTTCAATATCCGTAAATGTAGGTGTCTTTTGCATAACGATACGTTTACACTTATTTACAGCTATCTGATTAATCCATGCAAGAAATTTCCCCCTATCTTGAAGCTGATACAAATTATTGTAAGCAGCAACATAAGTCTCCTGCATAACATCCTTTGCATCCTCCTCATTGTTTAGGAAACTGATACAAATAAAATACACAGAATTCTTCGTAACTTCATAAAGTGTGGAAAAAGCATTCTGATCTCCCTGCATAACCAATTCCACTAATTGTCCAATTTGATTCTCGTCCATTTTTCCTCCTACTATATGCATAAAATTTAGTCTTACATTAATATAGATACATTTTTTTATAAAAAGGTTGGGATAATTTTAGGCAGCTACAAAATTCATTTTGCAACTGCCTATTTTATTACACATTACCAGCTAACACCGTATACGCTACCAAGGTTATTATCAAATACAAAGAGGATGTAGTAGACATATATTTACTAGCCTTCTCATTCTTAACAAAGCTGCTAAGACAAAGACTTGGAATAGTATACATATATAGTATAAGTCCAATTTGTATTTCTTTGGAAAACTCAAACTGTTTTGCCAAGAATAACACTCCTACCAAAAGTACACTCTGAATTATAACTCTTGCAAATACAGTCTTTAAACATACTCCTATGCTATCCTTTTCAAGACTGAATTCATATCCTACACAAAGGAGAATCATAGCACTTACAGGAGATGCCACCATATCTTTTATACCAAGATAAACTCCTCCGGCGGATGTTTCTACAAAGGAATTCATCACCCCTGTCACACCTATCAAAATACCTAGAACTAGTGCCACAAATATAGGAGACTTAAAGGCATTAAGTAAAAGCTGCTTTCCGCTTACCTTTATGCCTTGGTCTGTCATAGTAAGCATACCAAAATATACTCCAAAGGCAAATACTCCACAGCTGACATCTATAAGGGCAATGTTAGACATATTCTCCACACCCATAAGACTCTGATAGAGCGGAAATGCCATCATACCTCCTTCATACACAGTTATAAGGTATGGAAAATATTTTCTGTAAGGTTCTTTCACCATTCCTTTACAACCGTGACCAATTATAAATGCTACAACTACAACAGCCATTATAATCCCAAATACCAAGAGTACGTTCTTGTTATAGCTAGCTGTTGACACAGCATGGAATATTGCTATCGGCAAAGCAAAAGTGGTTATAAACTTTTTTATGTTATCTACACCAGTCTGACTAAGCATCCTTGCCTTGCGACAAACCATACCTATAACTATCATAACTATAACCGGTGCTACAATTTTAAGTGTATCCAATGTATTTTCTCCTTTTTTGTAAAACCCAATCTATAATCTAGTAAATTTATATATCTGTAAAAAGAGCTTTCCGCGCTAACGGAAAGCTCATATAACCTTATAATTTACATCTCAGACAAAAGTTTCTCTACACTTGCAAGCTTAACGCAAAGTACAAATACCTTTGACGCTGCTGCCATCTCCTCTGGAGTTGGGAAAGATGGAGCTATACGGATATTAGAATCCTCTGGGTCCTTACCATATGGGAAGGTTGCTCCTGCTCCTGTAAGCACTACACCGAGAGCCTTACACTTTGCAACGATTGACTTAGCACAACCAGGAAGAGCATCGAAAGATATAAAATATCCACCTCTAGGCTTAACCCAGCTACCAATCTCAAGACCTGCAAGCTCAGCTTCTAATGTGTTAAGTACTGCCTCAAACTTAGGACGAAGCAAATCTGCGTGAAGCTTCATATGGGCCTTTAGTCCATCTATATTCTTGAAGAATCTTGAGTGTCTAAGCTGATTAATCTTATCATGTCCAATAGTCTGAATAGTCATCTGTGCTTCTATAAAGTCGATATTAGCCTGAGAAGAAGCTACAGCTGAAACTCCTGAACCAGGGAAGCTTATCTTTGATGTAGATGAGAAGATATATACCATGTCAGGATTTCCTGCCTTCTCACACTCATCAAGAATATTTAAAATCTCATCCTGTACATCATCATACAAATGATGGATGCAGTAAGCATTGTCCCAGAAAATTCTAAAATCTTCTGCTGCTGGCTTAAGACTAGCAAAACGCTTAATAACCTCATCTGAATAGGATATACCTGTTGGATTAGAATACTTTGGCACACACCAAATACCCTTTACGGCTGGGTCGTTATTAACATACTCCTCAACCATATCCATATCAGGGCCATCAGTACCAAGTGGTATATTAATCATCTCTATGCCAAAGAACTCTGTAATAGCAAAATGTCTATCATAGCCTGGTACAGGACATAAAAACTTAACCTTATCTAACTTACACCATGGTGTTGAACCATTTACTCCCTTTGTCATAGAACGAGAAACTGTATCGTACATAATATTAAGACTTGAGTTACCACAGACAACTACGTTATCCTTCTTAACTCCCATCATGTCTGCCATGAGCTTTCTACACTCACCGATACCATCCAAATCACCATAGTTACGTGTATCATTTCCAAGAACGGTTCTCATATCAGAAGAACTATTAACAACATCTAACATAGGCATAGCAAGGTCAAGCTGTGAAAAGCCTGGCTTTCCTCTTGCCATATTAAGGTTATGTCCCTTTGCCTCTTCTTCCTTATATTCTTCTTCCAATGCAGCCTTTAATGTAAGCAACTCTTCTTTTGTCATATCCTTGTATGCTTTCATTTGGTTACCTCCGTTTTCGTTATCTTCCCTAGTATTTTTTCACATATGGACTAGTATACCAAAAAAGAATCTTTTGTGCTACATAAATAATTATTTTGTATCAAAAAAATTACAAATAAATTACTGCACTCTAAATCTACTAATACGTTCCATAAGTTCCATTGATTCTTTCTGAAGTTCTCCAGCATTTTCAGCAACTGTACAGCTTCCTTCATTAACATTTATAGTCTGACGGTTAAGCTCCTCAGCAGACTGAACAATCTGCTCTGTTGCCTGAACCTGACTTCCAAATATTTCTTCCATCTGCTTAGAAACCTCATCAACTTCAGTTACTAAGTTAATCATCTGCTGAACCCTGCTATTGGTCTCTTCTATCTTGCCATACAAATCCTCAAAGGTAGCACTTGCAACAGATACCTTATCTACATTTGACTGAACTTCAGCCATGGTTTCAATCATGTGTTCAACAGTAGTTTCAACGGTACTTTGTATATCAGTTGTAAGCTTAGATATCTCATCTGCCGCTACACTACTGTTAGTAGCAAGCTTACCAATCTCTTCGGCAACGACCGCAAAACCACGTCCTGCCTCGCCTGCTCTTGCTGCCTCTATAGATGCATTTAATGATAATAGGTTAGTCTCTTCTGCAATATCCACGATAAGATTAACCATATTACCAATCTGGGAAATAGTATTACCCATTTTCTCTATGTGTTCAGAGAGGTTGGTTATACTGCTGTTGATAGAATCCATACTCTCAACAATTTGATCCATATCTTCCTTACCACTCTGAGACATAGCAACACTTTCCTGCATAAGAACTTCAGCAGCCTCACCTTCAGAATGACTCTCCTCTATAAGTCCTGCCAATATCTCCATCTGATTAGAAGCCTCATCTACAGCCACCGATAACTGTTCAACCATCTGCTCTAACATATTCATCTCGTCGGCCTGATGCTGTGATGAATCCTTTAATGAATCAGAAACTTCTCCATTTTCCTGAGACTGACGTTCAAGGAAACCTGCTATGCTACTAATCTCCGATATTGTTCCACGCATCTGAGTAATGAATTCCTGCATGTTATTACTCATACGAGCAATCTCATCATTGCCCTTGCTCTCAAGATTCTGAGAGAAATCACCCTCTGCAATCTTATCAATTACTGCTGTCATCTGTTCAACCGGCTTAACAACTCTGTTCATCATGCGAAGAATAACCACAATTAAAACTATCGCTGCTACAACGGCAATAGCAATCATAATCCACTGCATCTTATATAAATCTGCAAGAACGGTCTTCTCAGTAACATATGTAACAAGATACCAGTCAGTATGGTCTACTGCATTAAGGCATACATAATATTCACCTGCATCGCCTTCCACAGAGATAACCCCTGTCTTACCCTCTCTAACAGCATCACTAATTCCGCCATAAAGTGAATCTATTCCATCTGCATCCAATGTAACTGCCATCATCTCTGGATTGATATGTGCGATAACTGTCTGGCTGTCTTTTGTAACAAGAAGAGCTTCAACATCACTCTTGTCTGAAATATCTTGAACTAATGTAGAAACATAATCAAGATAAACATCTGTAGCAAGAACACGTGTTGCCTTAGAATAATCTACCAACACAGATGCACTTACGCATACCTGACCAGTCATAGAATCATAATATGGCTCACCAAAGGCAAACTCTTCATTATCCTTACCATCTACATACCAGTCACGCTCTGTAAGAATCCAGTCATCACCAGGTACCCAACCTGAACCATCTAAGTATACTCCACTATCATCACCCATATATAAACCTACAGGATACGCGGGATTCTTGTCACAAGAACCTTCCATATAAGTTAGTATATCATCATCGCTACCTAATAATCCCGAATTAATCGCATCAAGATAAATGTTAAGTTCTCCAAATATCTGATTGGTCCATCCACTAATCTCCTCAGCATAAACGGAAGCTTCCGACTGTAATTCTTCCTTGGATACCTTTGAAACCATATTTCTTGCTAATGCAAAAAAAGAAATTACAATAACTAAAACTATCGGAATAATTATACATATTAACTTTAATCTGATACTCATACCCTTCTTCTGCATTTGAACACCTCTTCTCATCTATTATACAATAAATTTATCTAACATATCTCCCAACTCACCAACGATTTCTTCGTTGACTTCACTATTGCTACTTGCATTCTGCATCTTGCCATATATCTTATCAGATACATCAGCCACATCACTGATGCTTGCAGTTTCCACTTCTATTACTTCCATAATCTTGCTTATATTGTTCTCAATGGTTTCCATATTCAGAGAGAGCTGTTCTGCCAGCTTACAGAAATCATCAAACTGAGATTTAAATTCTCTTGAATCCTGATGATACGCCTGACCAATCTCAACCATACGGTCGTAGTCTGTACTTATTACATTGTCAACGTAGTCTATCATCTGTTTTGATATATTAACCAGTGCATTTACAGTATCCACCGTAAACTGATTAATACTCTCAATCTCCATTGCTGTCTGGGCTGTAGCATCTGCAAGCTTACTTACCTCACCGGCAACAACAGCAAATCCTTTTCCCTCTTCTCCAGCTCTTGCAGCCTCTATACTTGCATTAAGAGCAAGAAGCTGAGTCTGCTCAGATATAGATATAATATCATTGGTAAGTTCTATAATACGGTCTATCTTAACTGAATCTTCAATAGTATCATTTAATGCCTGTGACATCTCACCAACAATCTGGCTCATCTGCTCCTTGGAACTCTGGCATGTCTTTCTTGCCTCATCTGCGGTTTCACTAACATTATCTGCATACTCTGCACCAGACATAGTTTTCTCATATAACTCTTCTGACATCTGCTTTATGGAAACAGCAGCCTCCTCTATCTCAGTTACAGACTCACTAGTTTCTTGCATAGTTTCAGTCATACCATTTAAAGCACCTGATATCTGATTAAGTTCCTCTGTTGCCTCCTGAAGCTCACGATTAGTCTGGTTTGTGTTATCTTCAAGCTTATCCCCACTGTCCTTAACAGAAAGCATCATAGTTCTAAGTTTAACCATAAATGAGTTAAAGCTATTGGCTACATTTTCAATCTCATCTCCACTGTGAATCTGAATTTCTTGAGTTAAATCTCCCTCATTTCCAGCAAGCTCTTCCATCTTACGATTAATCTTCAGCACGTTACGAGCCATAACGTGTCCCATAATCATAGATATAAAGAAGGCTGCCACAACACATATAACCTCAACCATAACCAAAGTCTTAGTCATATCTGCAACCTTTTCATCTATACTATCCACAGAACAGTCAACACCAACTATGGCAACTACATTACCCTCAGCATCTACAATAGGAGCAAAGGCACTATAAAAGCTTCCCCACTCATCTGTGGTAACCTCATCATCCATTGATGACTCTCCAGCTAAAGCCATATCTATCTTGTCGTAGGTCTCGTATTCTTCGCCGATAGCAGCACCTTCCTCTGTATCTGCATCTACAACGAACTGTACAACACCATCCACCTGTCTCATAGTATATATGTACTCGATATCTTCACTGACAAGGAATCCCTGAAGCTGTGCTAATACCTGCAAATGGTCCTCTGACCCTTCATCTCCTGCTTCAATTCTTGCTATCTGGTCTGCATCAATTATATTGGCAGCAGACTCCGCCATAGCCATAGTCTTATCACGGCTGGCATTAAGAAGGTAATCTTCCATATAATTAATACTGATAACTCCAATAAGTACACTTACTGCTATAGCAATAAGCATAGTTGTAAGTGTGATTTTAATACTTAATTTTAGACCCCTTACCTTTTTTCTCATACACTTCTCCTTATAATAATTTATAAACTTAAAACGCTATTAGTATCAACAAATATGTGACTAGAGTAAACTATCACACATCTTCATTTTATTATACTATAGATACTATTACAAGAAAAAAAATTAAAATAAACAGTATAAAACAGTTGACAACAGCAATATACTGTTATATACTGTTTACAGCAAGGAGGATGGTTAACCTATGAATCTAATAATAAACAACTCATCTATGACTCCAATCTATGAGCAGATTGTATCACAGATGAAAGAAAAAATTATGTCCGGCCAGCTCAAGCCAGACGCTATGCTTCCTTCAGTTAGAACACTTTCAAAAGATTTGAGAATAAGCGCTCTCACTGTAAAGAAAGCCTACGATGCTATGGAACAAGAGGGTTATATAGTAACTGTTCACGGTAAAGGTAGCTTTGTTGCAAACGTTAATCCTAACCTAGCTATAGAGGAAAAACAAAAAGAAGTAGAAAAAATCTTTGAGCAAGGCATTAGAAAAGGAAAAGAATGTGGTATGACAAAGGAAGATATGATGGAGCTTTTCGATGTTGTGCTAAGTGATTTTTAGATAATTTAAATTAGAGAGGTATTTGTTATGTTATTAAAATTAGAACATGTAAAAAAAGAATATGATTCCTTTAAACTTGACTGTTCTTTGGAAGTAAAAAAAGGACAGGTTACAGGTCTCGTAGGAAGCAACGGTGCAGGAAAAAGCACAACATTTAAGTCTATTTTAGGACTTATATTTCCAGATGAGGGTAACATTGAATTACTGGGAAAAGATATATCAGCCATAACAGCTTCAGACAAAGAGGAAATAGGTGTAGTCCTCACAGAGGCAAATGTGTGTGAATATCTAACTGCCAAGGATTTGATTCCTATTATGAAGGCAATGTACAAGGATTTTTCTACAGAGGATTATATGGATAAGTGCAAAGCTTACGGTATCCCATTAAAGAAAATCATTAAAGATTTTTCTACTGGCATGAAGGCAAAACTCAAAGTAATCCTTGCTATGTCACACAATGCTAAGCTTCTCATACTGGATGAGCCAACTGCAGGTCTTGACGTTATTATGAGAAATGAGCTTTTAGATATGTTGAGAGATTATATGGAAAACGAAGAGAGAGGAATCCTTATAAGCTCACACATTTCTACAGATCTTGAAGGTCTTTGTGATGACATATATATGATTGCCAATGGAAAAATCATCATGCACGAAGAAACTGATGTACTCTTATCAGAATACGGAGTATTAAAGCTTACAAAGGAACAATACGAGACAGTAGACAAAGCTTACATCCTTTCTTCTAAGGAAGAAAAGTTCGGTTACCTTTGTCTCACTAACCAAAAAGATTTTTATATGGAAAATTATCCTGAGATTGCCATTGAAAAGGGCAACATAGATGACTTTATTATACTTATGGAGAAGGGAGTTAGAAAATAATATGAAAGGTTTACTTATTAAAGATTTAAAAATAGTGGCAAGTCAAAAAAGATTTTTCTTTATAGCTATACTGTTTTCTGTGATTTTTGCGTGGACTGGGGAGGATGTAACCTTTGCATCTACCTACCTTGTTCTTATCATCTCTATGCTTACACTGACAACTATAAGTCACGATGATTTTAATGGTGGTATGCTCTTCATACTCACTCTTCCTACAACCAGAAAAATATACACTAAAGAAAAATATATTTTTGCTTTTCTCAATCTAATGCTTGGAGCTCTTTGTTCAATCCTTGTATGTGTTATAATCGGCACTATCAAAGGAAGCTCTATACCATGGGCAGCAATTATCTCCAGCACTGCTGGAATCACATTAGCTATGGGATTTATGCTTGCTGTCACTATACCTTTAGAGTTTAAATTCGGCGTTGAAAAGGGTAGAATTGCCATGATTACTGCAGTTGCAATAATCTTTCTCGTAGGTGCCGGTGGCTACAAGCTTTTAACAGATGTATTTCATGTAGATTTAAAATCAACTGTAGCAGAGCTTATATCCAAGCTTCCTAGCAATGGTCAGTTAGTTGAAATAATAATCGGCTCACTTATGTTTGTGCTCTTGCTTGCCATGTTATTTGTATCATATCTTATCTCAAACAAGATTATGAAAAAGAAAGAATTCTAAACAACACTAAAATGTCCCTTGAGTTTATATGAACTCAAGGGACATCTTTTTATTTATTCTGTAACTTCTTCTGTTGCTTCAGTTGTTGCCTCTGTTGTAGGTTCTTCAGTAGCTTCAGTTACTTCCTCGGTTGTAGTTTCTTCGGTAGTTTCAGTTACTTCCTCTGTTATAGGTTCCTCAGTAGTTTCAATTACTTCCTCGGTACTTTCAACTTCTTCTGTAGCCTCCGGTTCCTTCACAACTACGCTTACATTAACTGTGTCAAGCACCTGATGGATTTCTTCCTCGGATAAATTACTGAAAGATATATATCCTCTATAGTAATCGTAATATATAATTACATAAGTAGTTGTCTCACCATCTTTGACCTCATCAACCAAAGTAAACTCTAAGCCCTGGCTTGATGTATATGTTCTCTCATTACCTGTATTAGTAAGGCATAAACCAAAGCTAGCATCTTCTGCCACATTTCCAGTCATCTTGGATTCGCTGACAAAGAAATTTCCGTCATTATATTTGAGGGATGCATCTACACAAAAATCCTGGAAATCTCCACCATCTGTATGAATATAAGTTACACTTTCGTACATCTCATAAGTTGTGTTAAACCAGTTAGCAAGACCAGCATCTGTAATGGCATCCAGATAATTATCATAAGCATAATAGGTATTTGTGTAAGTTCCACTTACAACTTCTACACGCTTTGTAAGCCATTTTACTGTCTCGTCCCCCTCCACAAACTCAATCTCTTCTGTCTCTACATCTTCCCAAGGCTTGGCAAGGTCTTCATCACTTATAGCATAATCTCCCTGACCACCTACAGATATACCATGGTCAGACACCTCAACCTTACTATTCTTTATGGCATTAGCTGCGTATATGGCAACAGGACTTACCAACGCAATACCACAAACCACTGCTGCCACTCTGGCAAGCTTGTATGATAAGCTTTTCTTTTTATGCTTAACACCATTAAGTATCTTTTCATTTAACTCCATATCCGGCTCTATATCTGGTTTTAATGCTTTCTCAAGCAAGATATCCATATTGTCCTTCATAACTAATCATCCTTTCCTTTAACCTGCTTTTAGCCTGATGAATTCTACTCTTTACCGTACCCTCCGGAATCTTAAGTGCTGTTGCTATTTCATTTACCGACATATTCTCCATATAAAACATGAGAATAACTATTCGCATCTTATCAGGGAGTTCATCAACCAGTCGTTTTACTGTTGCAATTTCATCTTCCCTTATAGCTTCATCCTCCACGGTTAGTCCCTCATCGGCTAGTTGCTCTAGGTTTTCATCTTGAAAATATATAACATTTGCTTTTTTCTTTCTCCACATGTACTTTCTCTTCTGGTTATTCCAAAGATTAGCTGCTATGGAGATAAGATATGACTTTGGATTCTGGTTTTCATCCATCTCATCTTTTTCTATAGCAACAAGAAAGGTCTGCTGATACAAATCATCTGCATGTTCCTTATTCTTTGTAGCGTATAAGCAGAAAGAATAGACGTCTTTTCCATAATCCCGTATGAAATTTTCTAAATTTTCTCGCTTCATATTATTCTCCTTCGTGACGTCATCTAAGGTCTAACATATGACCCTTACACTTATATATTTTCATAGATGAAAGAAAGGTTCATTTTTTATGTGAATACATATTTATCATATACTTCATAAGTTCTGTCATCAAACAAGACCCACTCTACTAAGTCAATCTTATCTGGATTTTCCTCAAGAAATCTGCGCACTGTATCAACCGCAATCCTTGCAGCCCTATCCACAGGAAAACTATATACCCCTGTAGAAATAGAAGGAAATGCTATGGTTCTTATGTTATGCTCTACAGCAAGCTTCATAGAATTGTAGTAGCAATTTGCGAGAAGCATATCTTCATTGCTTGCTCCACCCCTCCATATAGGTCCCGGAGTATGAATAACATAATCGCAAGGAAGATTGTAGGCTTTAGTTATCTTTGCTTCTCCTGTCTTGCAACCATTAAGGGTTCTGCATTCCTCAAGAAGCTTAGGGCCTGCTGCTCTATGTATAGCACCATCAACACCGCCACCTCCAAGAAGACTTGTGTTGGCCGCATTTACTATAGCTTGTACATCTTTTGTTTTTGTGATATCGCCTTTTATTGCTTTAATGGTCATAGAGGGCTCCTTTTTACGTAGATTTTGGCATATATTAAACTATTCTCCGTATTTTCTGATAATTGGCGCAACAATCTCTTTGAAATCAAGCTTCATTTACGGAGATTAATGCATCAACTTGAAATATATCCGTATTATCGCGGAATTTCACTTGAATTTCTTATGTAATTCTGGTATTTTTACGGAGAAATATGTTACTACTATGATATTCTCCGTATTATTCAGGAATGTGCAGTAGGAATATCTGTAAACTTGCGGTGATTTTACGGATGATTCTATATAAACTCGAAGATACTCCGTACTTTTACAGTTATTTTACGGAGATTTCTATAGCAACTAAGATAAGCTCCGTATCAAAAGACAAATCCAGATATAATATAACAAAAAGTAACCTTACATAACATCTTCACTACTATCCCTGTACGGATAATAATGCTCTGCCTTTGACTGAAACTCCTTTAAATTACAAATCTTCATATCAGCATCAAACTCTGCAATGGTAACTCCGTCAAAACCGTCCACATTACCCTCATAGTCGCACTTAAAGTACCATTCCACCACAGCGGTATTCCCAGAAACAATCACACGCTTTATATCCCACTGCAGAACAGTACCTTTTCGGTTCCAATCTCCAAACCACTTGATTATCTGATCAACACCGTTATATACCGGACCATAACACTCACTGTAAATAATATCATCACTAAATATTTCTTCTATACTATCAATATCTTCATCAATCCAGCACTTAAAATACTTTCTAATAATCTCTTCCATTCTCCACTACCTCTTCATCCTCTCAATCGTTTCTTCCACAGAAATGCACTTCGCATATCTACCCTTCCACATAAACTCATTGTGATATTTGTAGCTTTCCTCACCGGTCATAAAAGCATTATCAAATGTGGTGTTTGCATACTCTGGCACGATCATCTCAAAACCATGTTCAAAGCCACACTT
>JAGBBM010000075.1 GCA_017938485.1 Lachnospiraceae bacterium | reverse complement strand
TTACTAAATTCCGTGCTCTATTATTTTGCTCATTACTCAAACAGTTGGAACTCGGGGAATTCATCCCGTGCCAAACTTTATGGATATTTCTAAAAATTTCTTAAAGGCAAAATAAATACCCTGCAGATAATATATATTCCAGCCCTTACATGAGTTTATACCGTGGGGTGCGAATAAGAACATTTTACACAAGGTAATAGATACTATCAAAATCCCTTAACAGATAAAATAATACACACTTATCCATACCGCTCCCGTGAAGGAGGGTAGAAATGATTACGAAAAAAATGTTCATTTTCTCCCGGCTTAGAATTTTTCTTCTAGGGCCTTTATGAGAGAATATATCATACTGTGCATAGGAACTGTCATGTTGCAGTTTGATGCCACATTGAGAAGGGCTCCTGTTAAAGTATCAATCTCCGTCTTTTGTTTTCTTTCGATATCCTGTAAGGTTGATGAGCGATGCTCGTAGGTATCAGGAATCATCTCTTCAAAGAGAGCAACACGGTACTCATCTGCATTTGTCCAGTAAGTTTTTCCGCCAGCTCTGTTCATAATCTCAAAGGTCTCCTCGATAAGGATGTCCATAATAGAGTGGGCATAGTCAGAATCTGCAAGCTCACCATAGGACATGCCGAGAATTGCTCCCAGTGGATTAAGAGTAGTATTGTAGATAAGCTTTGCCCAAAGAGCTTTGCTTATGTCTGTCTCTGTTTTTGCAGGTATTCCTGACTTGTTAATCGCCTCAGCAAGAGGTTCAACCGCATCATTGGAATATCCATATATAGAACCGATAAGTATAGGATTCTGATGTGCTGTAAGAATACTCTCATTTGGCACTTCTTTTCTGAAACCTGTGATAACACGACTGTGGTATACCTCGTGCTGTTCAAAATATTTCATAAATGGTTCTTCGTAGCCCATACCATTTTGCATAAATACAATCTTGCAGTCATCCTTCATACAGATACTGTTATTGTCAAGATTTTCTGCAACATCATCGTTTGCCACTGTCTTTGTTGATATTATGATATAGTCGTAAGCTTCCTCAGGAAGTTCTTCATAATCATCGTATGTGCCTACTTGTCCAGCAGGAATATATATATCTTTGAATAAATTTTTACGACTGATACCGTATCTATCTATGGCTTCTTTAGTTGCTCCCTTTGCAAAGAAATCCACCTCAAATCCAGAATCCTTAAGGGATGCACCTATTCCAACTCCAAGTGCTCCGGCACCTATAATTAAAACTTTCATATCTTACCCCCGTTGCTAATAGTTATTCTTTATCGTAACTAAGTACAATTGCAGATATCTTTGGTACAGTTATGTGAAGAACGTTATTATCCACATCATACTCTCGTATACCCAAATCATATCCCTCTTCATTTGCAAACATAATACGTTTCATAGAGGCCTTGTCAGGGATTCCGATTCGTCTTACGTGGATATCCAAAGTACGATCCTCATAGTCATTGTTCATAATGACAACAACTGCCTGCTTATCCGTAAATCTTCCGTAGCTTACAACCTTGTAGCCACCATACAAAAACATAACTGAGCCCTTCATAAGCGCTTCTTTTGCCTTATGAATCTTGATTATATCCTTATGGAACGCAATAAGCTCCATATCTTCTCTACCCCATGGGTAGGTTCTTCTGTTGTCAGGGTCTGTCCATCCACAAAGTCCAGCCTCATCACCATAATATATAGTTGGCGCTCCCGGCCAGGTCATCTGAAATATAACTGCTGCCCTAAATACACCCTTGTTGATGTTTTCATTTGCAGCTTCAGGTCCCATAGTATGAATTCTACCAACTCGTCTGTTTGTACGAGTTAAAAATCTTGAATGGTCGTGGTTAGAGAGCTCATTCATAGCAATCTCTAAAGAGTTCTGATTAAATCTTGACATATGATGTCTAAGAGAACCGGTAAAGGCATCTGGATTACCAAGCAAATCTCCTCTGAACTCATCACTGTGCTTTTCAACACCTGTGAGGAACCAAGTGATAGGCTCCATAAATGCATCATAGTTCATAACTGTATCCCACTGGTCACCCAAGAGCCAATTCTTCGCATCTCCATAATGCTCTGCCAATATAATAGCATCCGGATTGGCAGCCTTAACTCTCTTTCTAAAGTCTCTCCAAAACTTGTGGTTAAATTCCTCTGTATGTCCCAGGTCAGCAGCTACATCAAGTCTCCAGCCATCACAATTATATGGCGGAGAAACCCACTTTTCACCTATGCGCATAATATATTCATATAATTTTTCTGATTCTTCATAGTTAAGCTTTGGAAGGGTATCATGTCCCCACCAGCCATTGTAGGTTGTATTGTAAGGCCATTTCCAGTGGTCTTGGAACTTGAAGAAACTTCTATATGGACTCTCATGGTCTATAAAAGCTCCCTTCTCGTATCCCTCCTGGTTTTCATATATACATTCTCTGTCAAGCCACTTATTAAAGGAGCCACAGTGATTAAATACACCGTCGAGAATTATCTTCATGCCACGCTTATGCACTTCTTCTACCAGCTTGGCAAAAAGGGCATTACTAGCCTCAAGATTAGCCTTATCTGTAACTCTTGTTATATATCTGGTTGACTCCTTATTAGTCTTAGAGCCCTCCCTTAAGCACTCACCCTCATCCTTTACAATAACGCCAAAATGTGGGTCAATATAATCATAGTCCTGTATGTCATACTTATGATTAGATGGTGATACAAATATAGGGTTGAGGTATATTACGTCCACACCTAAATCCTCTAAGTAATCCAATTTGTTCATAACTCCTTGAAGGTCTCCACCATAAAAAGAGCGCACGTCCATATTGTCAGGATACTTAAACCAGTCTGTAACTCTTCTTGTACCCTCACCTATATAACAGTATTCATTGTCAAGTACATCATTTGACTCGTCACCATTACAGAATCTGTCCACAAATATCTGATAAAAGACTGCTCCCCTAGCCCAAGTTGGAACCTTAAAGTCTGGAAATATCTGAAAATTATAATCCGGATTTAAGTTTCTCTGAGTTCCAAGCTTGTTATAGTAACAGGTAACACTACCCGCCTTAACTTCATAGTAATAATCTATGCTATCATTTACTTCCTGAATAGTGTATGCAAAATAATCAAAGAGTTCATCTGAGCTTTCAATGTGCATCTTAGCTCTCTCACCCTTATATACCAAATAAACTGAATCAACGTTATCTACAGCAGTTCTAAATCTAAGTGTAACTGATTCGCCCTTTACTACCTCTGCCGGGCTTCTGTAGTACTCTGTACCGTCCGCAAATAAGGCACCAAAATTGAGTGCAGGTTTTGTATTATAAACATATTCAAATATTTTTAATGTCTTATTTCTCATATCTGACATTATGGCAGCCTCCTGCTTGTCATGAAAATTCAAACTATCTTTATATTTTAATACAATATGCAAATTTTAACAATAATAAAATGGGAAAAATTGATTTTGAACAGGAGAAAAGGACAGCCAACGAACAGCTGCCCTTTTCGGAGAAGGTATTTTGTTACTTATGGGGTGTAGCAAAAAACTATATAATGTAATGTATTGGGGGGGTTACAAGTAGTATTATAGCAAATTATTTTAAAAAGTCTACCCAAACTTTTCAAAGTTTTTTCACTTTTTTTGTGCAAAATGCAAAATAGGTCTTTTTTTGTCATATTTTGAGGGTTGTTTTTTATGCATTTTTGCCAAGGCACACCCGTCATTATGGTAATCATTAACAAAAGAACCCCCGAAAAAAACATTAATTTTTTTTCGAGAGTTCTTATATTTTTTATATATTTGCTATTGACATTACACTTCTGGCACGTCATCCGCCTTATTTGATACATTGCCCAAAGGACTTTCTTCCTTTTCTTCCTCCCCTAACGTATCTTCATAATCCGGCATAACTGGCTCTGCCTCGAAAAGCGCCTCAAACTCAGGTCTATCAATACGTTCTTTCTCAAGAAGAAGCTCAGCACACTTGTGTAATACTTCTATGTTCTCAATAATAATACGTTTTGCCTCTGAGTAACACTCATCAATAATCTTTCTAACTTCATCATCAATAAGTGTGGCAATCTTCTCACCATAGCTTCTTGAATGTCCAAGGTCTCTTCCCAGGAATACTTCCTCGCCACTATCAACTTCGTAATTGATAAGACCTACTGCATCAGACATACCATACTTCACTACCATGGACTGTGCCACCTGAGTAGCCTGCTTAATATCCTGTGATGCTCCAGTAGTTATATCTCCAAAGATAAGTTCCTCGGCAATTCTACCGCCAAAGCTTACCTGAATATCCTGTAACATCTTTTTCTTGGTATTAAATACATTATCATTTTCAGGAAGTGGCATAGTATATCCACCTGCACCTCGTCCATTTGGAATAATAGACACAAGGTGAACAGGACCTACCTCGCTCAACAAATGGAAAAGTATCGCATGTCCTGCCTCGTGATATGCAGTGATTCTTCTCTCCTTCTCAGGAACAAGACGACTCTTCTTCTCGCCACCGATACCAATCTTAACAAAACTCTTATCTACATCTTCCTTTTTGATAAACTTCTGATTCTTCTTAGCTGCTGATATAGCTGCCTCATTCATAAGGTTCTCAAGATCAGCTCCCGCAAATCCTGCTGTAGTTCTAGCTATATCGTGAAGATTTACATCATCAGAAAGTGGTTTATTACGAACATGTACCTTAAGAATTGCTTCTCTACCCTTAACATCTGGTCTTCCAACCATAACCTTTCTATCAAAACGTCCTGGTCGAAGAATAGCCGGGTCAAGAATATCTACACGGTTTGTAGCAGCAAGAACGATGATTCCTTCGTTGGTTCCGAAACCATCCATCTCAACAAGGAGCTGGTTCAATGTTTGCTCTCTCTCGTCGTGACCGCCACCGAGACCTGAACCTCTCTTACGTGCAACCGCATCAATCTCATCTATAAATACTATACATGGTGAATTCTTCTTAGCATCTTCAAACAAATCTCTAACTCTGGATGCACCTACACCGACAAACATCTCTACGAAGTCAGAACCAGAGATTGAGAAAAATGGTACTCCCGCTTCTCCTGCTACTGCCTTAGCAAGCAAGGTCTTACCTGTTCCAGGAGGGCCCTCTAAAAGTACACCCTTAGGTATTCTGGCACCTAACTCACTATACTTTTTCGGATTCTTAAGGAAGTCAACTATCTCAGCCATATCTTCCTTTTCTTCATCAAGACCGGCTACATCCTTAAATGTTGATTTCTGGTCTGCTTCTGTGGTCATCTTGGCACGGCTCTTTCCAAAGTTCATAACCTTTCCGCCGCCACCGCCGGCACCACCGCCACCAGCAACACTTCCCATAAGGGAAAGGAATAAGAATACAACCATAAGTATGATTAATATAAGTGGCAACCAAGTGAAGAAGGATGTCTCCTCGGTTACATCATACAATCGCATATTTACCGGTGTCTTCGGTGTGCTTTGTTCTTCATCAGATGTGAGATTATAGTCTAGTACTATATTCTGAACTAAATTTACATCTGAAACATAAAACTCTACAGCTTGATTAGTATCTTTGTAAGTAAAGTACACTGTACCTGTTGGAACATCAGCACTCTGATATATCTGAACATCTCCTACAAGACCTTCATTTACGTCAACATAAAAATCATCAATTGTATAATCTACGTCTGTAACAGTATCTCTGTTTTGTAACCACACAACGACGCAGATACCTAGAAAAAGAAGCATAAGGTATATACCAAAACCTCTTCTCGCTCTATTTTTCATTTATGTGCTCCCTTCATATTATTTTCTTATCTAAAGTCTTATTCTTCTATAACTCCAATGTATGGAAGATTTCTGTATTTTTGTGCACAGTCCAGTCCATATCCCACTACAAATCTGTCTGGTATAACAAATCCAGTCATATCAGGCTCAATCTCAACTACTCTTCTATCCGGCTTATCAAGAAGTGTAATCACCTTGAAGCTGGCTGGCTTTCTCTCCTTAAGAATTCTCACGAGATAAGAAAGGGTTCTTCCTGAATCCATAATATCCTCTACAAGAATTACATCTCTTCCCTCTATACTCTCATCTAAATCTTTAACGAGCTTTACAACTCCTGATGACTTTGTACCATCACCATAGCTACTAACTGACATAAAGTCCATAGTTACAGGTATCGTAAGTCTTTTTGCAAGCTCACACATAAAAAATACACTACCTTTAAGAACTCCTATGATATGAACTGTCTTTCCAGCATACTCCTTGCTAATTTCCTCAGCCATTTGAGATATCTTCTTTTCAACGTCTGCTTCGCTTATAAGTACTCCAACCGCCATACTCTCTCTCCTTATCTTTTCTTATCCTTTGTAATCCATATATATTATCTTTGTGGTATCGTCATCAATCTTATAGGCTTCACTATATCTAAGACCTAACACCCATATAACTTCATTGCCTACTGCAACAACAGGCCAACTAATTCGTTTTTCCCTGTCCACCTTGTTATCTATGAATACTCTTGATAACTTTTTGGTATTACCAGCACTGTCAATTATAATATAATCCCCTTCTTTGGGGGTTCTTATACAAAGACCACCCTTTATTTTATCATAATTTGCCATTTTAGTATATATCTTTTTTGAAACTTCCAAATCTGTCTCATTTTCCATAAAAGATATTTTAAGATTACCCCATCCAGGAATATTATATACTCCCTCTTCCTCAATAGGGATAGAATATTCTCTTACCTCCTCCACATAGTTGGATATGATAAGATTGTCATAACTTTTTCTAGCTCTTATACCATATGGCAGCTCCACAAATTTACCTGTATCCTGATAGAGGAGACTGACAACGGACATAACATTCTTTCTGCTAATATCCTTTTTTGCTCCTGCAACCTCACCTAAGGCTTCATGGATAAGATGTTCCTGTAAAACCGGATTATATTTGTAAAGCTGATTTACATCTAATGAAACTGTCTTATTGTTGCTATCTGTATCTACGCTGCTCTCATATTCTTCCATGGCTTTTCCATGTATAAATTTGTAGCTTTCATTTGCCTCCTTTGCCATGTGGCATATATGCTCCACCGCCCTTTGGTTAATGTCACACATAGTTGGAAGTATGCTATGTCTTATCTTATTCCTGTCGTAGTCCAAAGATGCATTGGTAGAATCTTCTCTGTAATCTTGCTCTATTGATTCCAAAAATTCCTCTATGTCTTTTCTTGTAACATCTAGCAATGGTCTAATTATGTTGTCACGGGTAGGCTGTATACCCGCCATACCATTTAAGCCACTGCCTCTTAGCATATTAAATATAACTGTTTCCGCCAAATCATTCTTGTTGTGAGCTACCGCTATCTTAGTAAAGTTGTTTTCAGCTAAGGTATCGTTAAAACACTGATATCTGAACTTTCTTCCTGCCTCTTCAACAGATAACTTAAGTTCCTTAGCATAAGCAATTATATCCTTTTTGTAGGATTTAAATGCAATCCCTAATTTGTCACAAAGTTCCCTTGCAAAGTTCTCATCTCCATCTGCTTCCTCACCGCGAATTCCGTGATTTATATGAACCGCAATAATACCATCCTCACCTAAGGATAATCTATCTTTTAACATATTAAGAGCACACAAAAGGCACACTGAATCAGCTCCCCCAGAAAGACCTACAATTATCTTGTCAGAGGAAGAAAGCATATGATTTTCTTCTATGAAATTATAAACCTTATTCAAAAAAGCTCCCATATATGTTCTCCCATATTATTCCAAAAAAATACATTTTAAGAATAATATCATAACTTAGTTTTTATGTACAGAGATTCACAAAGTTTTAACAACTTTACACACTATTATGGTGGCGTCATCCTTAAGTCTACTTCCACTTACTGCCTTTATTCTATCCATAATATCTGTTGCTATATCCAACGGTTCTCCCATATCTATATCCATAATCAGTTCTCCCATATAATCTTCTTTATTTTCAAACACAATACTTTCTAACACCCCATCACTCACCATAATAATTACATCGTTGTTATAGAATTTCTTGCTACATTTTTCACACACAGCACCTTCCACAACTCCCACTGGCAAGGAAGTTGATTTTACCATTTCCAACCATTCTCCTCGCCTAATATATGTGGTCGCTGCCCCTTGTTTGTATATTTTCCCGTAGCCTGTATGCAAATCCATAACCAGCATGTCCAATGTGGTAAATGTCTCTCCCTTGTTCCTGTCCGCCAGATATGAATTCACAAGTTTTATGGACATTTCCTTATCAAAGCCCGCCGCAAAAAGCTCCTCCAAAGCATCAATCAATCGTTTGCTATGTATGGATGCTTTCTCACCGCTACCCATTCCGTCAGATATTATAATTAGCTTTTGTCCATCCACTATATCTCCTATGTAATAATTATCACCACAAATTTCTTCATCATATCTGCTAAATCTCTTTACTGCAGTCTGACATATAAAAGCAGGTTTCTCCATGTAGCAAAACATTTCATAATTTCTACTCACTATACGACGAGATTCCTCCTTCATCACCAGTCTGACATTCATTTGTTTTTCCAAGACTTCTCTTAAGGCTTCTCCATGAACCAGTCTTCCCCTTCTTACGCGAGCTGTTATATATACCTCATATCTTTCACTTTTATTTTTTATGAGTACGAGATTTTTTACCTGAATTTGTTTTAATGCAAGATTTTCTATAATTTTTGCCTCAATGGTTTTTCTTAAAGGAACCTTATCCTCCAATTGGCTTGCAAATCCCTCTATAAGTTCTCCTACATCATTAAATCCTATTCCCGCTCCAGTGTCACTGGCCAAAGTATATTCAATTCTTTTAAAAGCCGATGCGAGAGAATTCACTCTGTTAATTACTAACCGCCCCCACTCAGGTGAGTTTTCTGCCAGTTCACCTTTTTTTACTATATCATCCACTCTGAGCATATATCTTGGAGGAAGAAAAATAAATATAAACAGAGCTGAAAAGAGCGCCTTCAAATCATTTTCAGTAAGAAGGGTTTGAAAAAAAATACTTCCTACCACAAGATAAATCACGAAAAACAAAAGTGCATATAATCCTCTTCCCCCCATAACGATGTTAGAAGCGGCATAGGCAAATAAGGCTATTACAAGCCAGCCTGTCAAATAATACACATCCCCGGTTTTCGCCGCCATAATTCCGCCTGATATAACCGTCCACGAAATGCCTATCCCAAAGCCAAATTTGTGGGTGGCAAACAAAATACTAAATATGGCAAAGCTTTCCCCAAGGGAAAATATTCCAAAAATTTCAATAGGCATACCAAAAAGAATGGTTGTAGCCAGTGCCATAACCCCTAGGGCGGCCTGACTATCCACCGCAATCCTTGCATAATCAGTTTTTATTATGTATAAGCCATAGTGAAAAATCACTGTGGCAGAAAACACAATTACTCCCTCTAAAAAAACCTGTTCCACAGTCAGTAGGTTGTCCAAGAAATAATAAACTGAAAGATTTACCAATCCAACCAGACTACCTGCAAAGGCGGACATAACTATAACCTTATTTTTGCTGTACAGCACGGATTTCATATTGAGCATAATCATAAGTGCCAATATCATTAAACCATATCTGATTGTATGTACTAAAGAAAACTTAAGCCCCAGACCAAGAATTACACCTATCCCCGCAAGTACATAATTACCCCCAACCAAGCATACTCCATTAAAAAATCCGATTCCTACAGGGTTTATTCCAAGCACCGATACGCTTCCTATAAAACAACCTGCAAAAAACAACCATAGTCCTTGTGATACCTTCGAAAAATCCATAGTCTATCCCCCGCACATCTCCATTTCTAAAATTCATCTTAGAATTATAACCATTTTTATTTCCACCGTATGTCTAATCATGGCTTATACAAAAGAGATTCTTTGACAAAAAAATAGAGCGTATACTCATACGCTCCATCTAATTAACTACTCTGCCGGTTTTATAACTATCTCGTCTGGATAGACAAGTCCAAGTTTATCCTTTGCAACATCTTCTATATATTCGTCTGTTTTCATATATTGTTCCTGGGCCATAAGATTCTCTCTCTCAAGATTAGCCTCTTCCAACTGTCTTTCTAAAGCCTGCTGAGTTATCTCCAAATCTCTACTCTTTTCTCTTAGGTCAGAAACTCTAATAACAACAACTGCACACACAAAAACAACAGCTGCAATTACTAACATGCTGGCTATTTTAGATTGTCTTTTTGTTGATTTTCTTCTTTTAATATTCTTTCCCATATCCATTCCTTATTTCCTGTAGTGAACTATACCATACACTACAACACCACTATAGATAGTACAATTTTACCCCTTTTTTTTACATTTTTCAACAATTTATTTGTCTTTTTGTGGGTGTTTTTTTCGTGCACACAAGATGTAGTGCATTATTTTTCTTGCAACCCAACCTATAGTATATCTATATATAAGAAATCCTATTAAAATCCCTAAAAATACATAAATTCTAAGCTCTCCGCTATTGTATATGTGTATTCCATCTATAGTTACGAATGCCCATACAATCCAAAAAAGCAGGTCCTCTAAGCCAACAAAGAAACCATTAGTCTTAACTATTCGCCTAAATATTCGTATCACGTCATAGGATATGCCCATACCTGCACCATAAAGTATACTCATACAGAACATATTAAACTGGATATCTATCATATTACTTAAACATTCTTCCCAATATTTTTGATGCGGTTTTCCCTGGTGTCTTTTCTTCCGAGTACACCATACTGTCTATGCGTCCTTCAAATTCAAGTTGACCTTTTTCCATATCCAAACTAATGACATGAAGCTCCGCTCCCTCTATGGTAAGTCTGCCTTGTTCTGTGGAAAGTTTTACCTCCTCCGGTGCAAAGGCAATTACGTCTTTTATTCCATCCAGGCTTCCTCTATTTCTGTTTGTTATATGTAATCTATGATTCTTTGTGTAACCAGAATTGTCCATATAACACCTTCCTTTGGCCAGATATATATAATTATATGAAATCGTAACCAAAAGTATTACTTAGTAAATTCCATTGAAATTAAAGATATTTGTACATCTCTTTTGCATCTTCTTTTTTAGTTGAATCAGCTATCATAGTAACCTCTGCCTTTACTGATTTGTTGCCAAATGCTATCTCAATCACATCTCCTATTTTCACATCATAGGATGCTTTGACTACCTTTCCATTTACCTGAACACGTCCGGCATCACAAGCCTCGTTAGCAACGGTTCTTCTCTTTATAAGTCTTGATACCTTTAAATATTTATCTAATCTCATAGTGTCTCTCCTTTTTTCACTGGGAATATTCATAAATTTAAATTGGGTAAATAAATCTTAGTATGAATAAAGGCTACCGCACATAATGCGCGATAGCCAATTAGTAACATATATTGTTCTATAAAAGATTAGTTAACCATATCCTTTAAAGCCTTACCAGCCTTGAACTTAGGAGCCTTTGAAGCAGCGATCTTCATAGTCTCACCAGTTCTTGGGTTTCTACCCTCTCTAGCAGGTCTCTCAGCAACTTCAAAAGTACCGAAACCAACTAACTGAATCTTCTCGCCCTTCTTTAACTCAGCTGCAACTGTATCAGTGAAAGCCTTAAGTACCTTCTCTACCTCAGTCTTCTTCATACCAGTCTTCTCAGCCATGCTTGTAACTAATTCATTCTTATTCATTGAATATTCCTCCTATAAATACAAAAGTTTTTCGATTACCGTATACTCTAATTATAAGTAATCCCCTTATGTTTGTGACATCTTAAATAAATGCCCTGCACTTATTTATACTCTTTTAGCCATTATTTGTCAAGGGAAATACCAATTAAAATCCAATTCTTTTTAATTTTTTTTGTATTTTTTACCTTTTGTTACCCTTCCATTTGCTTGCCTAGGAAGTTTGCAGCAATCACAGCTGCTTTTTGCTCTGCTTCACCGATAATTTTATCTCCCTCGCGACTTAAAAGTATAACAGCCCCTATAGCATCACCCTCACAGATAATAGTCTGCACTATCTGTCCTGAATATTCATTTTCTCCATTGCCAAGTATCTTTATAAACTTTTTCTCGCCCTTTCTTGCCATAATAGCCTCTCTGTCATTGATGGCTTCCTCTAACTCCTTATGAAGACTTTTGCCAAGTAAATCCTTCTTAGGAAGTCCTGCTACAGCGATAATCTGGTCTCTGTCACTTACACATACTCCACATCCAAGTATCTGAGAAGTAGCTTCTACATACTGCTGGGCAAAGTTACTTAACTCTCCTATAGGTGAATATTTTTTTAGAATTATCTCTCCATCCTTGTCCGTAAAAATCTCAAGAGGATCTCCCTCACGAATGCGAAGAACTCTTCTAATCTCTTTCGGTACCACTACTCTGCCTAAGTCGTCTATTCTTCTAACTATTCCTGTTGCCTTCAAAACACTTTCCTCCATTAAAATTCTAGTTTTTAGTAAAACTAGTATCTGTAAATCAAGGGATTTTATACCTAATAAATGTTTTATTTTTAAAAACCACCAGTATTAACTGGTGGTCTCTTCGTATTCTAACAAATCTTCTATACTGCAATGTAGCACCCTTGACAGGTTCACAAGATACTCTACACTTGCTTTGTTAATACTCTTTTGTCGTTGCTCATACTGTTGAATGGTTCTAACTGGAATTTCGGAAGCTTCAGCTAGCTTACTTTGGCTCAGTCCAGCATTTTTTCTAAGTTGCTTTAGTTTGGTGTCTAAACTAGCCAGTCTATACAACTGATTCATCTTGTCTTCAAATTGTCTAATGTCCATCTCATGATATACATCATACAAGCCTAGAATAGTTTTGATAGGGATGCTTCGTACTATATCAGAAAACTTTAGTCCACTATTCCACTGGTAATAGGCAAGAGCCCAGCCAAGCCAATACTCCGGACTGCGATTGTAGGTGTAATTAGGTTCGATGAGTACATATTCTCCGCCTACTTTGTACATTATATCATAGGCAAGCTCTACTCCTGATCTTCCCACAACCGTAGATACATCTCCTCGTTCAAAACGCCTAGCCATACCACTACTTATAAACAAGTCAAAAAAAACAGATATATCATATCCTGCATCATACACGGCAAAATCAAGCATCCTGCCTAATGCTGTTCTTGCTTTTTCTAAATACATTTCATCGTAAGCGTGGATCATCCGGCATCATCTCCTCATCCAAAATATGGGTTATATATATGTCACCTTTCATACGTCTATTTTTTTCATTGTCAAAATATTCTCGCCTTGCAGTTTTGTCTCTATTGGTTTTTCGAATATACCATTCTTCTTTTCTTGCAACCTCATATCCAATATGTCTTATACTTAAAAAGGCTGCCTCACTCTTTAAAACTATCTGTTGTCCCAACTTTCCAAGTTTCATAGCATTTCCAAGTTGCCTATAGGATATGGTGCCATTCACAAAGTCCTGTGCAAAGGAAAAATAACTGTCATCTGCTCTGTAACCCTTAATCAGGTCGTAATCATCAAAATTCACAGAAAAATGTTCAAATAAATATTCTTTTGCTTCTAAAGCTAGTGCTGATGGAGCATCGAATCTTCTATTAGCAAGCAACACAGAAAGCCAATGTAATATAGTATAACCCTCATGGTTCAAATCTAATATGGATAAATCAGTTAAATCTAATTCATAACAGTTAGCATATCCATCCTGTGTGTCTGTAACTGCCCATTCTTTGGCCATGTCAATATCTTCTGTACAATAAAAACCTAAGCCATAGTCGTTATATATCTTACCCTGCCCAAATATAGGTTGTTCTACAATATTCACCGAGCCATGATATAGTTTAATCATAATAATCACATCCTTCTAATTAAACTATACTCCTGTAGGAGTATAGATGTCAAGCAAAAAATACCGCCTGCCCAAGCAAGCGGTATAATCTAACCAATATATATTTATAACTTAGCTATCTCTTCTTCCTTAACAAGAGAAATTCCAGCTTCCTTAAGAACCTTCTTAGCTGCAAGTCTATCCGCAACCTTGATAATCATAATAGCTTTTTCCTGACTCTTAGCAAAGAATGCATACGCATACTCAAGGCTCATACCAGCCTCAGCAAGAACAGTGTATATCTTAGTGATACTTCCTGGCTTATCCTCTCCTGCAACTGCAAGAACCTCAGTAATATTGTAAATATGTCCACTCTCTTTGAGTGCATTTCCGGCTGCAAATACATCATCTACTATAAGTCTAAGTACACCAAAATCTGTAGCCTCTGAAAGTGAAAGTGCTCTGATATTTACATTTGCATCTGAAATTGCTTTAGTGATATCTGCAAGTCCACCACTTTTATTTTCAACAAATACGGAAATCTGCTTAACTGCCATACTAATAACCTCCCTTTATAATTAGTCGTAGAGCTTTCTCTTATCGATAACTCTTACTGCCTTACCCTCACTTCTAGTAATAGACTTAGGTGCAACAAGGTGAACCTTAGCCTGAATACCGAGCATAGCCTTAAGAGATGCAACAAGCTGCTTCTCCTTAGCAGTAACCTCTGCCAAGTTATCTGAGAACATCTCCTGACTCATCTCAACATTAATATCAAATGTATCAGTATTATTCTTTCTATCTACGATAATCTGATAGTTTGGAGTCATACCCTCGTTGAGGAGAACTGTCTCAATCTGTGATGGGAATACATTTACACCACGGATGATGAGCATGTCATCGCTACGTCCCATAGGCTTACGCATCTTAATATGTGTTCTACCACATGAACAAGGCTTTCTTGATAAGATACAAAGGTCTTTAGTTCTGTATCTAAGAAGTGGGAATGCTTCCTTAGTAATACTTGTAAATACAAGCTCACCCTTCTCACCCTCTGGAAGAACCTCACCAGTCTCAGGATTGATAATCTCTGCGATGAAGTGGTCTTCGTTAATGTGCATACCTGTCTGTTCCTCACACTCGAAGGATACTCCAGGACCTGAGCTCTCAGTCAATCCATAGATATCATATGCCTTAATGCCAAGCTTTTCCTCGATGTCATGACGCATCTCCTCTGTCCATGCCTCTGCACCAAAGATACCAGCCTTAAGCTTAATCTCATCCTTAACGCCTCTCTCTTCGATAGACTCTGCAAGATATGCAGCATATGAAGGAGTACAGCAAAGAACTGTTGAGCCAAGGTCTGTCATAAATTGAATCTGTCTTTCCGTATTACCTGATGATGTAGGAACTGTAAGACATCCCACCTTGTGGGAACCACCGTTAAGTCCAGGACCACCAGTGAAAAGTCCATAACCGTAAGATACCTGTACTACATCCTCATCAGTAGCTCCTACTGCAGTAAGTGCTCTAGCACAGCAATCTTCCCATAAATCTATATCGTGCTGAGTATAGAATGCAACAACTCGTTTTCCAGTTGTACCACTGGTTGACTGTATACGAACACAATCCTTAAGTGGCTTCGCAAGAAGTCCATATGGATATGCTTCTCTAAGATCATCCTTAGTTAAGAATGGGAGCTTATGTAAGTCTTCAATACCCTTGATGTCATCTGGAGTAACACCCTTTTCTTCCATCTTCGCACGGTAATATGGAACATTGTCCCAAACATGTTTTACCTGCTTAACAAGTCGCTCGCTTTGGAGTGCTTTAATCTGGTCTACCGGCATGGTTTCAATCTCCGGCTGATAGTATCTCTTTGCCATTTTAATTCTCCTTTATGAAATATTTTTAAGTCACGAAAATAACCTAATAATTATTATATAATTCTCATCTTATATTAACAAGAAATTTTTTATCATTTTTTTTAAAAAACATACAAATTTAACATGTATAATGTTATACTGAATTATATACTTAAACGAAAGGCGCATTGTATTATTGAACACATTTAAAATAAAATCTAAATTCAAAGAAAAACTAAATGAGACTCTCAAAGCAGTCTTTCCTATACTTTTAATTGTTCTTTTTCTGTGCTTTACCATAGCACCTATTCCACCTAGTATTTTAATGACATTCCTGATTGGAGCAGCCCTCCTTATAGTGGGTATGTTGTTTTTTAACGTAGGTGTAGAACTTTCTATGACTCCTATGGGAGAGCGAACAGGAACCATCATAACCAAATCCAAGAATCTATTCTTAATCATTGCTATAAGCTTTATCATGGGATTTATCATTACTATCTCAGAGCCTGACCTTCAGGTTTTAGCAGAACAGGTTCCATCCATCCCTAATCTTACACTAATTTTAGCTGTAGCCTTAGGTGTGGCAGTTTTTTTAGTAATTGCAATTCTGCGTATGCTTTTTAGCATTACCCTAGCTCATCTTTTAGTATTTTTCTACATAATAATATTTGTGCTAGCAGCCTTTGTACCAGCAGACTTTCTTGCTGTTTCCTTTGATTCCGGTGGTGTTACAACAGGACCCATGACAGTTCCATTTATCATAGCTTTTGGTATCGGTATCGCTGCTATCCGTAACGATAAGCATGCAGAGGACGATAGTTTTGGTCTGGTTTCCATGTGTTCCATAGGCCCTATCCTTGCAGTTCTTATCCTTGGTATGATTTATAAACCAGAGTCTACAGAACAAGTTTCCGAATCAATACCTGTAATTGATAACACTGTTGATTTGTGGCACCTATTTGCAGTTGAATTTCCAACTTACACAAAAGAAATCGCCATGTCACTTTTACCTATCCTTGTCTTTTTCGGATTATTCCAAATCATATCAAGGGATATAAACAAGCGTACTCTAATTAAGATTGGTATTGGTTTAATATACACATACATAGGTTTAGTACTGTTCTTAACCGGTGTTAATGTTGGCTTTATGCCTGCCGGTAACTTCCTTGGTCAGACTATGGCAGGTCTTTCCTATGTCTGGATAATTGTTCCTATAGGTATGATTATCGGTTACTTCATAGTTCGTGCTGAGCCAGCTGTATTTGTACTTACAAAACAGGTTGAAGAAATCACTTCTGGAGCTATATCCGCAAAGGCTATGGGTATGAGTTTATCCATAGGTGTTGCTGCCTCTGTAGGTCTTGCTATGACAAGAGTACTTACTGGCATATCTATCCTTTGGTTCCTCATTCCTGGATATGCAATAGCCCTTATACTTACTTTCTTTGTGCCAAAGATTTTTACAGCTATTGCCTTTGACTCCGGTGGTGTTGCATCAGGCCCTATGACTGCAACCTTCCTCCTCCCATTTGCCATGGGTGCCTGTGAGGCTCTAGGAGGCAATATAATCACTGATGCCTTCGGCATTGTAGCTATGGTAGCTATGACACCTCTTATCACAATTCAAATAATGGGTGTTATATTCAAAGTCAAGGAGTCAAAGCTCCACAGAGAAAACGAAGCACAAATGGTTACAGTTCCAGATATTTACGACGATATGGAAATCATCGAGCTCTAATAGCTTAGAAATGAGGTCAATATGGGAAATTTATATTTAATGACTACAATTGTAGATAGAAAGAAAGCTCCACAGTATTTGGAGCTATACCAAGCCAACGGTCAACATGTTATGTTTGTAACCTTGGGGCTTGGCACAGTTGCCAATGACATCCTAGATTATCTTGGACTGGAATCAAACGAAAAAGCAGTTGCCTTTTCTGTCTTAGAAGAAGACACCTGGACAGACACAAAAAAGAAACTCCAAAGAGAGCTTCAAATCGACGCTCCTGGCGGTGGAATTGCCTTCACCATACCTTTAAGCAGTATAGGTGGCAAAAAGGCTTTACAGTTCCTTTTAGAAAAAGAAGATTATAGTAAAGGGGAGGAATCCACATTGAAAGACACTAACCATCAGTTAATTATTGTTATAGCAGAACAAGGATATACTAACTTAATTATGGATGCTGCAAGAGGTGCAGGTGCTTACGGAGGTACTGTTATCCATGCCAAAGGAACCGGTATGGAAATTGCAGAAAAATTTATGGGTGTTTCCCTTGCCGCAGAAAAGGAAATCATCTTCATTGTAACCAAAACTTCCGGCAAGAATGATATTATGCAGGCCATTATGAAAGATGCAGGCCCTGGTAGCAAGGCCAAGGCAATAGTCTTCTCCCTCCCAGTTACAGATACAGCTGGCTTAAGACTTGTAGAAGACTAATCACTCCGCCTACCCTTTTTAAAGGAATAGCCACCCCCTATCCCCCCGACAGCTTTCCTCTTACTAGGGATATAAATAGGGCATAAAAAAACCGTTTGAACACGCGAGTCCTTAGGTTCTTGGCTGGTATAATATATGGGGTATGTAGAAAACTCACTCTCGTTCGTCTCACACGCAAGGGTACTAAGCAAAAAATATAGGATGTAGATTATATCTACATCCTATATTTTTTAGCTAAGTGCCCGCGTGTTCAAACGGTTTTCTTATACCCCATATATTATACCAGCCAAGAACCTTAGTACTCCTGCGTAGTGAGACGAGCGAAAGCGTGTTTTTTACATGCCCTATTTATATCCCTAGTAAGAGGAAAGCTGTCGGGGGATATAGGAGAAGTTTTTGCAAAAAAAGAGTAGGCGGAGTGCCTACTCTTTGTACATCTTCTCCATCTCAAGCTTGTAAGCTATAAGGCGGTAGAGATAATCTGTCATCTTACGGTTGCCAAGCTCCCAGTCCTGAACAGTTCTGTATGGAATACCAAAATACTCTGCAAACTGTCTTCTGTTCATGCCAGTTCTCTTACGCATAGCAATTAACTCTTCTTTTGTAAACATATTCGTTTCCTCCTTAGTAAAGTACACATACATATATTATAAATTAAAACCCATAGCATAGCAAGGTTGATTTTAGTTTCAATGGTGATTTCTTTTTAAAAAAATAGGTCACTGCCTAAGCAATGACCTATCTTTTGAATCCAAGCTCTGATTAATTTTCAGTCTCTTTATTCTCGATTTTCTTCTCAACTTTGTCAAGTGTATTTGCTGCGAAAGTACGTCCACCTACACCAAATGCAATTGCAAATGCAACACAGATAGCTGCGATGATTAAGATGAATGTAGTTTCAACCATAGCTGTAGCTACACCTAACTGGCTTAATGAAAGGAAACCTACAAGTACATAAATTGCAACCTTTGTAGCAAGAGCACCAGCCTTAGCTTCTGGGAACTTCTTAGCAATTGCAGTCTCTGCAGTATTTGCTGCAAATACACCAATTGCAACGATAAGTACCACGCTGAGTACTGCTGGCATATAACCGATAATTGAAGAACCAACACCAGTTAATACTGGAAGCTTAAGTACATTTATACCCTGTACAAGGAACATAATAACTAATACATACTGTACTACTGAGCTGATTAACTTTGAAAGAGATACCTTGTTTGATGCATTTCCAGTAACCTTCTCGATGAGAGAATCTGCACCAACACTTGCAAGAAGGCTCTGTAATAATGTAGCAACAAGCTTTGCAATAAAGATACCTAATGCAATGATAATGATTGCTAAAAGTAAGTCAGGAATTACACTAAAGATAGTAGCAACAATGTCATTTGCTGGACCTGAAATAGCTGCGATTTCAAGTTTATCAAGAGCTGAAGTAACTACTACTAAGATAATTAAGCCATATACTGCATTTGCAATAACACTTGAGAATGTTGTAGTCTCAGCTGCTGCAATACCAGCCTTCTCCTGAAGAGAATCAACCTTAAGTGCCTTAAGTACAGGAACGAGAAGCTCCTTAACGATGTTAGCAACAAAAATACCAACTGCTACAATGATACCAGCTGAAACAAGTTTTGGAATAAATCCTAAGAATGAATCTACCATATTAGTGATAGGTGATGAAACGCTTTGCATACCAATCTTGTCTAATACGCCTGGTAAGAACAATAAGAAAGTTACAAAGTAAGCCAGCTTAGCAACAAATTCGATAGAACTGTTTGTAGCTGTGTCTTTAACACCAAGCTTGCTTAAGAAAGCCTCTGCCTTAACAGCTTTAAGAAGCTTTGTAACTAAAGATTTCACAATCTTAGCTGCAATAAACGCAATTATAAGTAAAACAATTGCATAAATAAAGTTTGGAACCTGCTCAAGAATTGAGTCTAAAAATTTTTCAAGTGCATCCATTAGTAAAAAAACCCTCCTTGGTATAATATATTTTCACGTGCACTTCACGCTAGAATATATATCGGCATTTTTTGCCATATACAAAAGAGGGTTCTAATATATTCTTTTAGTTTTTTATTATATTTCACATTTTTTCACAATTATATTTTAAACTGTGTCATCCACTGTTATACCTTTTATGTCTTCTTTTAAAAGGTTCATCTTATCAAGGAGTTTGCTAATCTGTTGCTCCGCCACAACATTTCCATAATTATCTGCACCAATGGCAGAATACATATCCTCGCTTAAAACTCCATCCAAAGACACTTGCTCGCTAGATTTTGCCCTTGCTTCCTGCTGGGCTAATTTTGCCTTACCCTTATCCTGTGCCTCCTGAAGCATAAGTTCTCTTTCCAGTTCTTTAAGTTCTCTCTCTGCATCTTCTTTTTCCTGGGCTTTTTTCTCCTCAGATACCTTCTTTTGCTTTTCCTGCTCTTCTTCAGCTTTCTTATCGATATTTTCCTTTGCCTCGTTATAAAGAGCAGCGATTACATCCTGACTTGCAGCCTCGAGTATAGCTTCTGACTGGGCTCTTGCCTCTGTCATAGGTGTGTTTCTAAGAAGAGACTCCTCGGTAAACTCATATTCTGCCTCTTCCTTCTTGATGTCCATGGCATTATCCTGCATATCCTGCTTTATACTGTCTCTTTCAACATCAATTTCAAGAGCTCTGGTCTGAAAATCCGTGTAGCCTTTTTCCTTTATTGCCTCATATCTGGACTTTTCATCTTCATTAAAATTAAATCTTGCTAAAGGATCTTTCTTATTGGTAGCTCGACGAATTAACTCTAAGTCCTTGTACTCTTCGCTGTCATAAGTTATTCCGTACTCCTCCATCAAATCCTTTTCTCTTGCATCCAAATCCAAAAGGCCTAACTTCCCTGCTTCATTCTCTCGCTCCATATCACTGATATTCTTCAAGCGCCTTGCCTGCTGTTCATCAGTTTTTAAATCCGATTCCATAACATTAGTAAGAATCTTCAACGCTTCCTTTTTTGCCCTTTCTTTTTTTGCAAAAATACTGTCATGATTTGGATTTAGCCCACCTCCAAAAACAGTCTTTTTATCTTTGTTATTATCTCCAGCAAGTATATTGTTTTGACCGAACATCTTACCCGCATTTACGGTCACCATGCCACTGTTATCATTTATACCTGATATCTTACCCATATTATAATCCTCCTTGATTATACAAACCTAACTAATAACGCTTCCCTGCTTTCTCATACTAAGTAATATATCGTCACAAAAAATACTGATGTTTATATGTATTGCACAAAACGACTACATCCCCTGCAATCTCTTCTTCATCTCCTCATCAATACGAACCAGTTCAAGCTCTGCCACACTTCTCTTTGCCTGACCTTCCGCTTTGATACGAGCCACCTCATCCAAGCTTTCTATAAGGAGCTTATTGGTAGCATCAAGGGTAGAAACATCTACAAATCCTCTATTTGCAGCCTGAGCTGTCTGGGCAGATGAAAGCTTAAGAGTCTCCGCATTCTTAAGAAGTAATTTGTTAGTCATAGCACTAATCTCTGCATCTGCCTTAGCCGCCTGCTTTGTATGCTCCATACCAAGAGCAAGAACCACCTGATTCTTCCAAAGAGGAATAGTATTAAGCAAGGTTGATTGAACCTTCTCCGCCATAGTTGCCTGATTGGACTGAATAAGTCTAATCTGTGGTGCTGACTGAAGGGATATACTTCTTGTAAGCTCAAGCTCGTATATCTTCTTTTCAAGTCTATCCATCTGAGTCTTAAAATCATTGCAAGCCTGAGCATCCTGAGCAAGACCTGAAGAAATTGCCTTTTGCTCCAAAGCAGGAAGCTCCACCAGCTTACAGTCTTCAAGTTTTTTCTTACCTGCAGCAATCATTATATTAAGCTCTTTAAAATAGGTTATATTCATCTGATACATCTGGTCTAGCATAGCACAGTCCTTCATAAGACGTACCTGATGTTCTCTAAGAGAATTAGTAACCTTGTCTATATTTTTCTCAGCTTCTCTATATCTAGTACGCATAGAAAGCTCTTTCTTTTTCTTAAATAGGGTAAACTTTCCCTCTTCCTCCTCAATACTCCTAAGATATCCTATTGTCTCATCTAATGTGTCACCTATATCATCTATATCCTGAGTATTCATGCTTGTAAGCATACTACCAGAAAGTTCAGATAATTTTGTTTGAATATCTGCACCATATGTAATAACTGCCGTAGCATTTTTAAGATCAATCTCGCTGGCATATTTATCTACCAAAACAATATCTTCCGCAGTCAAATTAATCTCCGGATTATCTGCAATGGTTTGTAGCATATCGTATGTCATTAATGTATCACTCAAAATTCTTCCTCCTCATTCATCTTTGCGTAATGTGGAACGGCAATTTCCTTGTCCAGATTTATCTTCTCTAAAAATGCATCCGCGTCCTCATATATATCCTCACCCTTTATACCCATTTTGTCAGGAGCATCTATAAGTATGGCATCCTCTGGTATATCCATAATAAGTCTGGTTTGACCTTCACTCAAAACCTGTCCATAGCTCATATGCCAATTTTCCTTAAACGGAACTGACTCCTTTACTCTCGCCAGTATTCTTCTCAAGAATTCCTTGCCACACATAGGGAAATAGCATTTCTTTTCGTTTAAAAGCTCCCCTGGTTGTTTAAGTCCTACTGTAGCACAAAATGCTTCATTTTCCACCATACAAGCCTCGAAGACCTTAAGGTTTACTCCGTAATCATTGTTTTCAAGAAGCTTTACTAGATTGAGTATAAGTATACCACGGTTTCTAACCTGAACTTCCGTTGTGTTGTTGTCATAGGCAAGGTTGATATATATATCGATGAACTTCTTTTCCTTGGCTCTATCCATGCGGTACATAGTCTTAGGTGCTCCCGCGATAAATGCAGGTACATTAGGTCTTGAACCTACCACCGCAGTTCTCACCTTTCTTTTTGCCTCATACTTTACATTTACACTGTCGATTTCTTTTTTTAGTTTTACAAACATACTGAAATCCTTCAAGTACCCACCTATGAGATAACCTATAGCTTCCTCAAGGGGTGCCCCGGCAAACTTCTCACTTCCCTTAATACTTCTTTGAGTATAGAATACATTATTATTTACCACTGGGTTCCCTGTCAGAAATAAGTGAAGGCCACTCAAGGATTTGAAATTCATTTTGTAGATAGTGAGATTACCCCTTGTTACAGTCTTAAAGTAAGGACAGGTATCCTCACTGACTCCATATGTAATCTCAGCACTATCTTCTTCCACCTGTTTGTCTAAGCTCATTTACCTTCTCCTCAAACATTGCAAAAATCTCAGTTGCCTTTGGATGCTCTGCAAGCTTGCCCTTCATATGGCTAGCAAGGAAGGCAAGATACTCCATGTCCTTTGTCTGAATAAATTCATAGTCAAGAATCTTGCCCATATCAAAGCTCTTGTTATCCAAATATCTTTTAATCTTAGCTGTATCTCTAGTTGTGATAATTCCTGCCGCAGAGGTATCATTCATACTACCCCAAGCATCTGTTCCATCACGGAACATAACAATAAATTCGTACCAATCCGGATAATCCTTAAGTATCTTACCCTCTACGTAATTGTCGTAGCCCACATAAACTGGCATAAATCTCTGCTGTACAGACTCTTCAATCTTCTCTCTTGTGTTGTAATTTGCATCTGCGCCATTTCCAGCAGTATTACCTGCTGCAATTATTCTAAAGTTATTGTGTCGCTTTACATTTTCACCGTTAGGGAAGTTGTAGCTGGCATCCTTGTTGTTGGATAGGAAGGAGTTAAGCTTAACCGTTGCCCTACTGTTACCATTATCCAGCTCATCACAAAACGCAATAATACCGTACTTGTAACATCTGTAGAAGTTAGGGGTACTGTATCCACCTGTGGCTGTTTGGAAGCCTAAGATATCGTACTCCTCATTTATATATCCTATATCTATAAAATCCATATTGAGAATGGAAGCTATCTGCTTAACCATATAGGTCTTACCACATCCAGAAGGACCTATCATGTAAGGATTTGCATCCTCCATAAGGGCGATAACCACATCATCAAACATCTTGTGGAAATGCTCTCCAGCTTCCTCTCTCCTCTTTTTCTCCTCCATAACTATCTTGAATCTTTGCTCAAATGGTATGCTCTGATCAAGAAGAGGATTTACCTCCGGAATAGGAAGAGGATTTGTCTCAGGAAGAGCAACTGTTGGTGTAGCGTAGGATACAGTAGTTACACCCATACTGTTCTGTGGTGCAGAAACTGCCTCAGCCTTTTCTCTTTCCTCGTCTAGATTCTTCTCTAGTATAGCTATGTTCTTGTCATTTAGTATCTCAAGCTTATTTATCTTACTTAAGAGAGCTTCATTTTGCTCAGCCATGGAAAGAGCCTTTTCCATATCCTCATTGTTCATATATGTACTAATCTTATCGATGGCATTTGAAGTCTCTGCGTTGATGCGGGAAAGCTCAGAAGTAGCTGTGGCTGCTATGGCTCTAGACATATGTCTAAGTTCTGAAAGCTTTGTCTCAGATTCCTTAAATATCTGGTCAAGAAGCACTTCCTTTTGAAGAATTACCTCCTGTCTTTGTTCCTCAAGGAAACTGTTATAAGCCGCATTTATATCTTCTCTTGCAGAATTAGCCTTTGCTGAGATAATATCTGTTTCTCTCTTGCTTATATCTGTAATGGCACCTATTGTATCATTCATAATACGAGTAAGCTGTGCAGCCTTCTTGTCCACCTGCTCAAGGACATCCACGCTTTGCTTGAGTAAGGTATTAGCTTCAACAAGCTGCTTTTCAGTCTGTGCCACATCATTTTCACTGATGCTGTAAAAACCAGCCATACGCTCCACTTTCTTTGACTCATATTCAAATACCAACTGACGGTCCGCAGAGGTAAGCATTCTATTTGCAACAAACTTAAGGTTCGCGGTATACAAATCATCATCAATAAATGTAGAGCGAACTCTTAAGGCATACTGAACCAAATCATACATAATCTCTGAAGACTTCATATCCAAAAGAAGGGTCTTCATAAAGGTAATATAATTATACTTATTCTTGAAGGTATCAAAAAGCTCCTCATTAAAGAGGTTTCTTGCTGCAATACCATTTTCATCGAAAATCTCAATAAAAATTATTCTAAGTAAATCAAAGTCAGGAGTCTTTTCATCGTAGACAAATATGTCCTTATATATAGACTCAGCTCTTCTCATAATATTGAGATAATTATCTGAATTAAAGTTGGTTTTATTAGCCAAAATCACTTCCAAGGTATCCACAAAAAGCTCCATAGGCTTGATAGGTATATTATCCGGCTCATTCTTGAGCTTTTGTAAATACTCCATAAAGTTCTTATTGGTGTGATAAACATAAAGCCCCTGAACCTCACTTAAAAGCTCATCAAAGCGCTTCATGCAATCATAATCCTTTGGTTTTTCTGTAAATCTATTAAATAATCCCATCTTACTTCTCCTTTAGCTCCTCATAGAAATATTTATTCTCAAGATTGTTCTTGTAATCCCAACTCGAATAGTAACCCACTGGATAAAAACAGGTTTGTATACCTGCATTTTTTTTATCAGGCATCAATCGTTCCATCATGGAGCCATTGGTTTTAATGTTAAGACCAGTTGATTTATTTTCTATATGACTTACTCCATACTGTCTCACAAGCACTGCATCTTCATTACAATCTATATACCCTGTATCATAATCTGTTCTACATATATCCTTAGTTACATTTTCCGTATATCCAAACATATAATATGAATTCCATGGAAGCCTTGATATCCTTACATTTTGTGACAAAAGCTCTAATACACCCATATGGACAAAGGAAGAAACATCCTCCACCTTTGCCTCGGCAATAGCTGTATCCTGATAATATACCAAGGTATCATTTATACTTATGCTAGTCTTTGATAATCCACCAGTCTTATCAAAGATAAAGCTACTCTGACCAAGTAATCCCGCATCCTCGCTGGTGAAATTAACTGTAAGCTGTCTCTCTCCATAGCTTATGTCGAAGACTATAACACTCTTTTCTTTTAAGAAATTCCCTATATGTACTGAGTAAGAATTAACTGAATCATAGTCAAATCTTATAGGAAAAATAATATCTTTATCACCTGACGATGCCTCAAGAATAACATTTCCATGCCAACCAAGTTTATCTTCTTTAAATTCAATAGGCACTTCCAGCATAGAATAAATCTCTGTCAGATAATACCTTATCATAGGCATAGTGGTTAGTCTAATATAGGTCTGGTTATTTACCCTAGGTACCTCTTCTCCATCCCACGACAAATATCTCTTCCCTAACTTTGAAACTGCAAGAATACAGTCATCCTCACTTCCCATTGCCACATCTATCATATTCTTTGTGGCCTCATCCATCATAATGGAAGACTTATCCTCAAGGCGAGAATAAAGATATAAAACTCTTTCTACAAGCAAATTGTAATGCTTGTCCATGGCACACAAATTCTTCTGCTTGTTGTCACCATAATAAACTGCTAGGGAAGTAACATTTTCACTACCTATAGCCGAACCAGACAAATCATAGATATGTATCATCTTTAGATTGTCTATCTTATTTATTTCAATTTCTTCTGCATCCATAATTCTGTACATATACTTCCCCCAACATGGAATAAATTATTCTAACACGATGGATTGACCAACTGCGTCATACACTGGCAAAGGATTTTGACCACCAAGAACGTCAAGAGCTCCATATCCATCATAAATCAACTGCTGCACCGCTACGGTATTATTCGGATATTCATAATCATACACATGCATATCATACATCACTTGGTTATCACAGCAAAGAGTGTACATAACAAATGCAGCAAGTTCAGAATTAGTACATGCATTAGTCACTCCCACATAAGAGCCACCCCAATAAAAGTCTCTTGGTCCCTCGCACACTGAGATAGTTTTTTCTAAACCCATACTTCCAATACTCCACTGAACAAACCATGGACAACCAAAGTATCCAAAAACATTATCTGGATAAGAATACCATTCCGATGACCACTGTCCAAGTTCCGCAGAATATCCATTGGCAAGAACCTCATCTATAACATACTGAGGGACTTCACCACCAGCACCAGTTGTTATATCCTCAACATCTGCAACCATATAATATCCATGCTCCTTTAAAATCGCTGCTGTTTCAAGGAAGGTATCCCAATCAACCACCAAGTTGTTCACAGACTCAGGGTCTGAGTGTCCAAAAATTTCCTTAGCTATAGCTGGGTCATAGACAAAGCATCCAGGAAATGCCTGATATGTAAGACCCATAAGTTCTCCATCAAAGGTAGCAACCTTCTTTGTATAGTCATAAGCATTGGCATACATGGTGTCTGTAATACCTATAGAGCTAACAGGCACAAATATATCCCTGTTAGAAAGATTATCTATAGCATCTATGTCGTAGACAACTATAGATGGCACTTCATCAGAATTCATAGCCTCCTCAATAGCTTGGAAATATTCTTCTGAAAGTCCTAACATATTCAAATTGTGATATATAACCTTATCAGCATACTCAGGATAATTTGCTCTGAAATATACATCTAATCTACTGCCAAATTCGTGATTAAAAGAGTACACGTGAATCACATCACCCTCCATACTTGGCAAAGGAACAGTCTCTGTATTCTCAACAACAGGCTCTTCCACCTCAGGTTCTTCTACGGTAAATTCTGTCTCCATCATTTCAAATACGCCAAAACCATCGTCATGGTCAATCTCAGCATAGTAAACCTCATCTGCATAAAACCACAGAATATACTTTAAATTAGACGCATCAATTTCACTGTTCATAGATTCACAATTAAGCTCATAAATGAGAGCACCAGTAGAATCAAAAAGCGGTTTATCAGATATAGTCACTTCACTGTAATCCTCACCAAGTGCCTTTGAATATATCTCTATGCTGGCAGTGTCGCTCCCTGCACTGTCTATAATCATACCAAGAGAAGTTTTTCCGTCATCATCTATACAGGCATAGGAACCATCCAAATCCCAAGTGGCTTTAAGGGAGGAATCATCGGAAATTCCAAAACTTAAAGTGTAACTCTTTCTTCTGTCAATATCATCATAACGGAATGTATTTTCATCAAAGTATGCCTCAAATATAGCTGTACCTTCCAAGGTAACCAACTCATACTCATCGTCCACATCATAAGAAAAAGTAAATATACTAGGTTCGTTATCTTCAATGACCTGATAGTTTGATATATTTTCCATCTGGTACTTAGTATCTGGTCGCACAGCTACAAGACTATATGCATACTGCTGGGTAGGAACTAACTCATCCTCTTTTTCCTGAGTATACTCCTCTATCTTCCACTCTTTATCTCGCTCAACTTCGAAAGTATAGTATAAGGTTCTTGTCATCCACTCATCTTCCAAGACAATCTCACAATAAGCCTCAACTTCATCTCCATCCTTCTTTTCTTTAACTATCTTTAAATCTGTTATTTCTGATGTGTATTCTTCACCATTTATACTGTACTCAAGTAATTCTTTAGGGAAATTCTCCACATAATAATCACTCTTTGGAGCCCTTGTCAGAAGCAAATATACAACCACTCCTGCAATGGCAAGAAGTAAAAATACAGACACTCCAATTATTATTGCCGTCTTATTTACTGGCTTCTTTTCCTTCACAGGTTGCTGAGGAATCGACATATTTAACTGCATCTGTGGAACTGGTTGGTATGGCATACTCTGTGGTATCTGCTGTGCTCCATCCAACTTATTTCCACAATAACCACATATCATTGCACTATCATCAAATGTACTACCACAATTATTACATTGTTTCATAATTTTTCCTCCTCAAATCATTACATATTTTATATCTGATATAATTCAAAAATCAAAATAGGTACAGTAACCCAATATAATATGAATTATAACATAAGTGGTAAGGTTTTACAGTAGGAAAATATATAACATATTTTTTATTTTCTCTGCCATACTACCTATAAAAGATAATTAGAGGAGAATGTTTTATGAACAATGATAATGAAATAGGTTCAAAACTTGCCTACGCAGCCTTAGATGAAGTACCCACTCCCAAATCTAACGCAAAAGAAATTGTTGGTTTAGTTAAATCTGGTGGTAGAGTCACAGGTTATCAGCTCTCAGGCGGGGAAAAGGTATCCAAAGAAGAAGGTGTTGCCATGGCTAAAGCCGGAGATATACAAGGAGTTGGTGTGGCTCATAGAAAAGATTCTGAATATCTAAAATCATTACCTGATGGAACAGAGGATAACAATCTTGGGAACTTACCTTCAGTAAGTGAATAATAAAAAAGCAGTTACAAATAAACATGGTAGGTTATATCACCAGTATATTCGTAACTGCTTTTATTTTTAGTTACATACTTCCTTAATCCATCCCGTAATACCCTTAGGTAAACGTTCATCGTAGCAAGTACCATCTGTATATATAAGATTTCCCTGAATAGGATTTATGATACAGTGCTGTCCCATCTCTATACCATAATTTATAGATGCAACACCCTTATCCTCATTTCTAATCCACTCTGGGAAGAAACACAAGCAATTATTCATAGCTTGTAGTTCTTTCTCTATAGGCGCTATACATTCCTCAAAAAGTGCCATCTCATCATGTCGTGCGTGGGCAACAATTAGATGTATGCCCGCCTCATCAATCTTCTTAATACTTTCTAACTCAGGAACATAACCTGATGCACAAGGGATTGCACCCTTAAAATAATCTCCATAGAGTTCTAACATTCTCCATGTGACATATCCACCTGAAGAAGCTCCCATAATAAACTTATGGCCTATGTTATCTGCGTTTTCCTCACAGACCTTGTCGTAAATACTCTTTAGATGTGGCAAATACTCCTCATCCCAAGAGCCTACAATGGTATCATCTTCAAGCCTTTTTTCATTGGCAAGGGGCACTATAACAAATGCACCACCACCCATAGCTTCCTGGTATTCCTTTGAAGCAAATTGCTCAGCCCCAGAGTAGCCTACACATCTTATACCATCTATAGAGCAATTAAGTCCATGAATCCACATAAGTACAGGATACTTTCTATCCCTAGGTGCACCACCATGTTTAACTGGATTATAAACATAGTATCTAATATCACCCTTATCATCAGATGGATAAATACACTTGTCAAATGTGTTCCAATATCCACCCATCTTAAATACTGTATCACAACTTATAAAATCTCCCTCATCCATATATTCCATCCAAGGTGGAATTGGGTGATTGTTCTTTGTTTCCTTTGAAAATTTAGGTAACTTCATACTATAACCTCCCTCATAGGTTTAAATGAATCATATTGTGACTATAGCACATATATAAAACTACCGCAACAACTGCTACTAAAACTACTCCTAGTAAAAACTAGTAACCATTGATTTACCTTACAAAAAAGGGTAGTACCCTTACAGTTGTGTAAGGGTATGGGTTCCAATTAGGGTTTCAAAAAATAACAACATAACAAATAAGGTTACCCGATGGTGCCGGCGACGGTCATCGAGCAATTCCGTTATATGGGCATTAAAAAAGCACATCATACTGATGTGCTCTTTTAATGCCGGCGACCGGAATCGAAGAGTCGTCTACTATAAAAACTAAGTAAAATAAGGAGGTTGCGAGCGTTTCAACAAAAGTTAACCCTAGGTTAACCCCCTTAATAACCTAACAAAGCTTAACCGTTTTCAACAACGCATCTTCTATCTCTTTATCCCCTACCCCAATATATCTCTGAGTAGTAACCACCGACGAATGTTGAAGCAATCTTCTTACAACTTCAGCGTTATAATCTGAATTAGCATATGCATGCGTCGCAAATGCTTTCCTAAAAGAATGTGTACCAATTCCTTTATACCCCAAGTACAGACAAGCCAGTTTTAACTGCTCTGAAACCATTCTCTCTGAAATACCAAACAACCTAGCTTGTGAACCTACCCCATACTTGCAGGCATACTCAACAATTATGGTATACACCTCAACTGGAACAAGAAAATCTCTATACTTTCCTGTCTTTTTTTCATAGATATTAATTCTATATTTATCACCAACTCTGACAAAGGACTCCATAGTAAGTCTCAACACATCAGAAATTCTCAACCCAAGATTTCTCTCAAGCTGTAATGCCAAAGCTATTCTTGGGTTCGGCTTGTGACTTACCCCACGATACTTAAAGCCGTTTCGTATAGCCTCAATAAGTTCATCATACTCGCTATCCTCAATCGGTCTAGTTGTTTTATTCATATTATCCCCACCTTCTTAATCTAAATTTCCTAATTTCACTCTCAAAACTTCCAAAAATATAAAGCTACCCCTATGAACATGGCTTAAATCAAGGAAACTTCCTAATTTGCTAGAATTACGAAGTTTTTTAACGCCGTAATTCAAGCCGTGTTCAAAGAATATCCAATCGTGGCAGTTCCATACCCCCAAGAGCTAAAAAGCCAACGTGAAGCCACGTACAAAGCCACAGAGCCAACCGTACACCGACACCCTATCCACGGTGCAGGATACCATCATTACAAAACGCAACCGACAAGGCACTCACCGAACATCCCCCAACCACATCTGCCAAGAACTCCGATGCAGCCTTATTCAGTTTTAAACCACGTGATAGTCTTTCGTAGCAATACTGCTCTACCCCAATCAATGCATTAATATGAGCTTGCACGCTATCTTTCCATACCTTGCCATTACCTACATCCAAGTAATGCTCGTGAATGAACTTAACGGATACCCCTCGCTTAGTCACTTCTGCAACAAATCTACTGAACATAGTCACACTGGCAAAATCTTTAACACTGTACACGATAACTGTGTCATTGGCACTTAATCTCTGAAACAGCTTGTGTACCTCAGACAGATGAATCAATTCTGTCTCCTTTATCTTTCTACCCCTAAGCACCTCTCTCTTCATCTCAACATTTCCATAAGCATAAACTCCAAATAACATATTCTAACTCCTCCTTCTTCTTGAAAAAATATTGTTTAAATCCTTCATAGAAGTTAACTTCATCTTAGTGGGTAGGTATTTAATCTTATAAAATAGGAAGTTTGCAACTACAAGGTAGATAATTCCACTAAAAGATTTGTCTTATTAAAATTCATACCCCTAGAGAAAACCAAAGGTACATCCAGCTTTTTAAATCAACCTCAAAAATTTACGTGAATATGAACGATTTTTTCACTTAAATTATTGTTAATTGATTATAGGAAATCAAAAAATGTTCACTTAATCTAAAGGGATGGATATATTCATCTGACAGTATTTTCTCTCAATTAATCTACCCCAGACTTACATAATAAGAAATCAAACTATAACTACAACGAGTGAATCACAACGGTTTCAGTGTGCATCTGAACAATTAAAGTTTTGAGTAGAAACAAATTCAGTGTTACTCTTGACATAATCAGCACTAAACAGAACGACAGCAGTTTTAATCCAGAACGAGACCAGTTTACATCTACGGACACAAAAAAGCTGGCAAGCCAAAGCTCACCAGCTTAAAATACCCCAGACATCATGAGATATGTTTCTTATTCAACACTTATATATTTATACTCAGTCACATGATATCGAGTATCTGCATAATGCGTTTCTTTTATTAAATACCCCTCTGAATCATATTCATACTCTGTATATGAATCTACAGAATAATTTCCATCCTCACCACCACAATAATCTACTTTTTTAACCAAATTATTATCTACATATTCGTACTCACAATAACTGCCCATTTGAATCGAGCCTTCTTCGTTATAACCATAGTTTTTTTCGATAATCAAATTATCATTGCTATCATACTCGTATTCTACCCATGCCAAGCTTGGCTGAGTTCGTGTCATTTTTATTAGATTATCATTGTTATCATATTCGTATTCATAATATGCACAATATGTCGATGAACTATTTTCAATATCATAATATTCAATTTCTTCTTTGGATATAATATTACCCGAAGCATCATACTTATTATTATACTCATAAATTAATTCATTATCACTATTGTATTCTTTCTCATTTATACAATTACCATTGTTATCATACTGATATTCATATGACCATCCAGTAGTATCGTCTGAAACGGAAATCATATCACGATTATCGTTATATTCATAAATTATTTTCGATGTACCTTCGCTTTCTTCAACTACATCAAAATACTCATTATATACATAAGTTGTCACTGTTCTAGAGCCATCATCAGTTTCCCCCTCAAAATACGAATAACTAGTTTTCATATCAAGAACCTTAATAGGTTTATCATCTTCCTGACTTTCATCGATCTCATCACTTTCAGTTGACTCTGCTTGATTATCATTTGATGAATCTTTTGAATTACCACCATCTGAATCACCACAAGCAACAAGGCTCATAGCCATAACACAACCTAATAATAAGCTTATAATTTTCTTTCTCATCATTCTCGTAAAAATGTACATACCCCTAGGTTACATACAATTATTACTCCCTCCTTTTTTGTTATTATCTCATACAATTATAGTCATCTTACTGACTATAGTCAAGTATGAAACCACAATGTAACCTTATACAAAGGAGGTGCATTATGATTAGATATAATCCTTTCTGGCAAACACTTGAAGCCTCAGAAGAAACAACATATTCACTTATAAATAAACATCATATATCCAGTGCGACCATAGATAAACTACGCAAAGATAAACCAATGAACACAACTACTATAAACGACCTCTGCCGTATTCTCAATTGCAAGATTGAAAACGTAGTCGAATACATTCCGTCTTCCGACGACCAAAAACTCTAACTATTACCAGCTTCTTCGTTATCGAAGAAGCTTATTTTATACCCCAAACTAAGAATATTCTTCTACAACCTATATCTATATTGCTATTCAAACCCCATACTCAATCTGTAAAGCTAACCTATTAATTTTACTTATTCCTACCCCAAAACCTAAAAGCATATCCCTATTCTCTCTCTTAATATATAATCCACCTTAGTATTCCACTAAAAAGGCAATTATTGTCTAACTAACAATATTGTCAATATTGTCAATATTATCTATATAGTTGAATTTTTCTACCCATACGCGACAGCGTAATGGGTTATTTTTTTGTTTTCTCTAGGTTTTTATTGATATTATCAGCTGCTGTCACCCACTTATCCACAACCTATTTTGTAGGACATTGGTTAACATTTTTTTGAGTTTATTAACAACACCTATCATGGATAAATAATACAACTTTTTTCTAAGAATCACTTTTTATATAGCTCAGTTGAACTAAAAAAAGCAAGAAGTGTAAAAACACGCCAGTTATGTGTATCTGCACACAATATGAATTACATGTAACGATGAGTTAGCACGCCAGTTGAAGTATGGCTTAGTATCAGAACTTTTTTTGAAAGGAGTCATACTTTATGAAGAAAATTTCTATCAGATTATCAGAGGTAACTTTAAAAACTTTATTGGAGAGATACAACACTAATAGCATAACTACTGCAATTAGAAGTTGTCTTGATGATGCCATTAACACACAGTTATTAGCAGGTGGCAAAAAACGTCGCCAACTTACCCCATCGCAAACACTCGATATAGTGAAAAAGGAAAAACATACTAGCCCTATACCATATTCTGTGTATATAGATGCTGATATCACTACCCATCTAAAAGATTATTATGGCACAAATTGCATTTCTGAAGCCATAAGATGTGCCATCTACGACGTGCTTAACAACACTGGTAAGGAGCTCTGTATAAAGCCTCATAACAAAATTTTTTTTATGCTTGGGCAGAAAAATGCTGATATGGTTCAGTGGCTTAACCATATCTTTGATGAGGCTACTAGCACCTATGCACTCACCAGCTACCTTGAGCCTTTCGCAGGTACTGCAAACGTTTTACTACATTCTGAAAAAAGTGAAACTGAAACAATTAATGATTTTTCTTATGACCTAATAAATCTACACCGAGTTATAAAGAATTATCCTGCAAACTTAAAGCTTAGTCTGTCTCAGCCATCTATAATTTCGGATATCAAAGGAAGCTTTACGAATTTTAGAAAACAGTTGGATGAAATGACTATACCAAAAAGAAAAACTAAGAAACTTGAACTTAAACGTGCCGTAGCTTTTTTCTTCTGTCGCTATTTTTCCCATTATGGAGATGAAACGTATTTCAATGAAAAAAGTACTGAACAATATTTGTCAAACCTTGATTACATCTACCTATTTTCCAAAAGGTTAAATAACGTACATATCAAAAAGGGAGATGCAATTTACCGACTAAAAACCTATATAGACAGTTCTAACTCCCTAATTTACATTGATGCACCTTACATAAACACAGAACAATACTACAAGGTAAATCTTGAAAACAAGAATAAAGAGGTGTTTTCGAGTCATACAACACTTAGAAATACTGTGGAAAAACTCCGTGCAAACAATGTGTGCTTGCTTTCTTACAGAACTACAGCGTCAGCTTCCGCACTCGAAAAGAACAAGAATGCAGAAAATGTTATTAGAAACACTCTAGACGAACTATACCTTGGTAGGGGCTACTTCTACGCCCTAAAAAAACTAAAAAAAGGGCAAGTGGAAATATTGATAAGCACACACCCATTATCTGGTTTTATAGCTTATGAGACCTCCCTTATTTCAAAGGAGGTGGCTTAAGAATGGCTAATTTTCCACCTCTTAAAATGAATACTGAGGAAGTTAATAACCTCATATTGCAAAGTTTAGTTAATGCTGGTACTATGTGTTCTGTTGAAACGATCGCCGAAAACATTATGACTAAGCGAGAAAAAATTATAAATGAACATCTAGAGCATCGTAGCATTTGGCAGAATAAAACCACTGGTAAGTGGTGTACCAAATTGGGCGAAGAAAAACGACTTATTGCACGCAAAGAAAGGAGTGATTTAGAAAACGCAATTATAGAGTTCTATCTATCGCCTCAAGCCAATGCAATGACGGTTGAAGAAGTATTTAATGACTTTTGCAATTATTGTAGAAATCATAACACTGTTACTGCTAAAACGATAACAGAATATGAAAATGAATTTAAAAAATACATTGCACCTCTATCACTAGCAGGGATTTCTATTTGCAAAGTTGATGAGCTTTTACTTATCGAAAGCTTAAAAACAATTGTTGAGAAAATCAAATTAACACAGAAACGATACAGCAATGTAAAAACAGTCATAAAAAGGATATTTTTACATGCAAAAGCAGAGTTACATCTTAATTGCATCACTGTAAAAAATATCATAGATGAATTAAAATTTCCTTCTACATATTTTGTAAAGGTTACACGTGATGATGAACTGGAAGTATTCAAATTATCTGAGATACAGAAAATTAAGAATCATCTAGCAAATAGTACAGATTTAGAAGAACTTGCAATTTTGCTTGATATTGAAACTGGCTTACGTTTAGGAGAACTTGTAGCATTACAAAGAAGTGATGTATACAAAAATCACCTTAAAATTTGTCATTCCGAGCACAAGGGTAAAACTGATAACGGATACGTTTACTACATCGGTCTTCCTAAAAAGGACAAGATTGCTAATGTGAAGCTTTCTGCAGAAGCAATTAGATTATTAGAACATATTATGACTATTTCTGATAGCGAATTCTTGTTCCCAAGTAAGAAGGATGCAAATACTTGGAATCGTTCTTATAATATTGATAAGGCTATCAGAAGAGTTTGCAGAGAACTGGACATTCCAGTTCGTTCAATGCAAAAAATCAGAAGAACGTATGCCTCCATACTTCTGCAAGAGAAGAAATTATCTACAAAAGCGGTGCAAATGCAATTACGTCATAGTGATGAAACAACAACACTACGACATTATAGCTACAACATCTATGACGAGGATGAGTTGGAAGATACATTCTTTAATATAGCAATTTAAAGGTTAACCCCCAGTTAACCCCTATCTGACGCAACAAAAGAAAAGCTCAAACCCAAGTAAATCAAGGGTTTGAGCCTTCTAAAAAGTGATGCCGGCGACCGGAATCGAACCGGTACGGGAGATTAGTCCCGCAGGATTTTAAGTCCTGTGCGT
>JAGBBM010000007.1 GCA_017938485.1 Lachnospiraceae bacterium | reverse complement strand
TGCTCTGAATCAATATGTCCACAGTTCTTAAGTACAAGTCTAGTCTGCTTAGCGTAGAAAGGAATCTCCTCCTGTGTCTTGTACTTCACACCATCCATCTCATAAAGAAGTCTCTCTACTGGCTGACCTCCTAGGATAGTAGTGTTGTATATCTCTTCACAATCCTCTTCCTTAACCTTTGTGTAAAGGAAGTTGAATGGCTCAATTCTAACAAGGGGCCCCATCTCACAGAAACCATGACAACCACTCTTTTTAACGCCTGCAGCCTCCACGAACTTCTTGGTTGGGCACTGTCCATCTTCACCGTGAGCCGCCTCTTCGCTAAATTCTATCTCCACATTAGAATTACCAGCAACAAGCTGACACATCTTCTCGTATATCTTGGCAGAACCGCCGGCAAGACAGCCTGTACCAGCACAGATTAAGATACGGAACTTCTCCTGCTCCATAGACTCCTTTGCCATACGGCGAGCATTAATCAAATCTTCTCTGTTATTAAGTCTCATTAATTCTCACCTCTCAATTCCTTTATAAGTGCTGTAACCTTTTCTGGGGTCATAGATGCATGAACCTCATCGTTTACAGTAAGAACCGGTGCCAAACCACAAGCGCCAAGACAGGAAACTGTCTCCACAGTAAACAACATATCATCTGTGGTATGCTTACCTGGCTTAAGCCCAAGCTCCTTATATAATCTATCCAATATAGCAGTGGACTTTCTAACGTGACAGGCAGTTCCATCACATACCTTAATCACATACTTACCTTTTTGCTCAAAGGAAAAATTCTCGTAAAATGTAGCAACACTAAATGCCTTTGCCTCAGTGATATTAAGCTTGCTAGCGATATATGTAAGAAGCTCTGGTGGCAAATATCTATACTCAGTCTGAACGTCCTGAATAATAGGGATAAGCCATCTTGGTTCTGTACCGTAGCTAGCGATAATCTCATCGGCCTTGTCATAATATGACTTTTCTAACATATCCTTCCTCCTTGTATAATATAAAATCATTAAAATACATACTAAAACGCACACAACTAAACTATTGTTGCACAGTTATAATTATTATACCATTTATTGGACTACTTTCCAATATCTATTATTTTATACATAAAAAAATCCTCACTTTACTGTGAGGATTTTTCCAGTTATTAATATGACTCAAATTCCCCTGAAACATCACCAACTGTAATCTTATATGTTTCAGCTTTGTTTATGTCAGGACTACTCAGTATTACCACAGAAAAGTCAAGTTCCGGTGTGTATTCCAATATGGTATTCCCTTCCATATCCTCCAACACAATATTTGTACCAGCTGATACATTTCCAACACTTACCGCATAAACACCTTGCTCTGACTCACTAAAAGTCTGCGCCATTCCTGATGCTCCGGTTCCTATAAAAGTTCCACCGGAAATAGTAGCTGTGGTATCATAATCTAAAGTAGCTGTATCCCCAACAGTAGGGCCACAAACCACAATATAGCCATCAGTAATTTCTATATATCCATTGGCATCTATACCATCTCCTGAGGCATTTATATATATGCTTCCGCCTGAAATCTCAACACTGCCATTAGAGGAGCCACCAAAACCACTATTATCTGTTCCACCGGCTGCATTAATACCATCGTCAGAGCTGATTAGACTTATATTACCTGATGATATATCAACATTTAAAGCTTCCAGACCTTCATAGCTCGCAGATATATTGATATCCCCTCCCTGTATATCCAAGGTTGCATCCGCATGAAATCCATCATCACCGGTGCTTATATCAAATACTCCACTTTTTATAGCTATGGACAAATTAGAATGAATGGCATCATCAGCCGAATCTATTGAAAAGCTTCCTCCTTCAATCATAAGACTTCCGGACACCT
>JAGBBM010000074.1 GCA_017938485.1 Lachnospiraceae bacterium | reverse complement strand
TTTCCATTCTTCATTACAAATATTATAAGTCAAGCTATTTCCATTTTCGATAAATCCAACCGCTTTATAACAATGATAAGCACTTGGATTATTCTCAAAAACCTCTAATGTCACTTTCGATGCTCCATAAAGTTCAAATGCAAATTTCATACCTAACTGCAGCATTTGTTTTCCATAACCTTTTCCTCTTACCTCAGGATTCAGAATTACATATCCGAAGCTTAATTCACCTGATACTTCTCCAGGTTGGCGAAGGGTAAAAAAACCTTCTATTCCATCTTCATCAAAAGCAACAAACGGAAAATATTTTTCATTATCAATTCTTCCAGAAACAGCCTGTTCCATACGTTCCGCCGAAACAGGAAAACTTCCAAGCCTTCCTTCACTCCATTTATAAAATGTATTCTCATCTTGAGCCCAAGTTACTATTTTTTGACTATCATTTTTTCGATATGGTCTTAATTTTAACACAAATTCACCTCGTAAACTTCAAATTTATCTCTCTTATCATTTCTGCAAATATACAAATTGCAGTTCTTGTGACACTGCTTCTTCTTTAAATATTTTATATCCTAATCTTTCATACAATCTTATATTGCTAATGCTTTTTGTACTGGTAAACAACTCATACCTATGGTTTGGATATTCATTTTCTATTTCCAATAGAAGTTTTGTTCCAAGGCCTTTCTTTTGTACATCTGGGCGCACCATAAGCTTGCCAATATAGACTGTTCTACCATCTTCATATGCTCTAACAGAACCTACAATAACTCCATTATCATCAATTGCTTTTAGTATAGTTCCTTTTTCAAATTCCTCATATACTTCTTCTATGGTTTGTTTTAAAGGTGGAATATCCATATCCTCAAAAAGCTTAGCTTCACTTTGATACGCCAGATATTGTAATTTGAGTATTTCTTTTAAATCTTCTTTTTTTGCTTTAGCTATCAAAATCATTTCTTTTCTATCCTCAACTCTTTGCAGTTCCATTCTTCACCAAGAACACTATAGGTTTCTATTTCATCCAGAATAACATCATCAAATCCAACTGCCTTATAACAATAATAGGCAGGAGCATTATTTTCAAAAACTCCCAAGGAAACCTTTTTCGCACCGTATATATCAAAAGCGTATTTTAACCCAAGCTGGAGTATTGCTTTTCCACAACCCCGACCTCGCTTACTTGGACTTACAATTACAAATCCTAGACGTAACTCATCTACCAATTCATTAGGATTTCTAAATGTAAAAAAGCCTAGTATCCCATCTTCGTCAAAGGCCGTAAAGGGCATTAAATTTTCTACGAATTTAAATTCATTATCAGTAATAGGAAAATTCCCCATTACTCCCGCTGTCCATTGATAAAATGCTCTTTCATCTTGACACCATGATAAAATATCATTGTCATCCGTAGATTTGTATGGTCTAATTCTAATCATATAACTTTCTCCCATCCATAAGACTCTGCATGAGAATTCCACCTATTATAAATACCAACGCAAGTCCTGCTCTAATTGTTATCTTCTCCCCTAGCACAACTGCAGATACTATAAGCGACAGAAATGGTGTCAGATACGCCAGATTGGCAATCTTAGCTGTATTTTCGCTTCCCTTTAGGGCGAGTGCCCAGAGGAGATATGCCACAGCGTCAACTACAACACCAAGCCACAACAGGGAGAGCCATTCCTTGACACTAAGCATGACCCATTCTTCTGTGGCAAGGCCAAGAACCATTGCGCAGATTCCAACCACAAGCCAAATAATCATCATAGAAATGTTCTGGTTTAAATCAGCTTTTTTATTAAGCACTGAGAAAAGTCCGTAACAGGCAGCTGCAAGAATACAACTTACGATTCCCATGGTGGTATTCCCAGAGGAAGCGACCCTATCACCTGTGGAAAGTATTATAATTCCCACAAAGGAGCACACCATAGCTACACCCTTCATAAGAGTCATTTTTTCTTTCAATATAATACAGGAAAATACTACCAGCATCATAGGCCACAAGTAATTAAGTATACAAGCCTCCTGAGAACTGAGTTCACCCAGCCCATAGTAATAAAGTGCAGAATAAAGAAATAGCCCTAGAAAACCCAGGCCACTCATAATCCCGTATTCTTTTCCTGAATAATTCTTCATCTCTTTTATTATTCCAGTCTTTATATTCATCAAAAGTAGAAATATAAATGCAAGATAACTGCTTATAGACAAGGCCTCCAAATTAGGTATATCTGCAAGCATCATTTTTACTGTGGTAGCCATAGTTGACCAGATAAGCACGGTGACTATGGCATATATATAATTCTTCTTCATAGTAATAATCCTTTTAGTTATTCACGTCTTCTATTTTTTGAACGAATATAATCAATCACAGACAAAACGACCCCACTCCAGAAGCAAATAGCCGTAATAGGCAGGGTAACAGAAAGCACTCTCCAAGTTACCACAGCAGTATCTGCAAAAAACACAGTCGATAAAAAAATCAAAATAGATATCCCAGTAATCCACCACAAAATATTTATTATCTTCTTCATCTCCAAACACCTCCGTAGCCTCATTATAAACAAAAAGGACGCCTCACACAAGTAAAGCGTCCATAATTTATACATTGTCTTATTTGATAACCTTAATCCAGCCCTCTGGCGCCTCGATACGACCCATCTGGATACCGGTTAATGTGTCATATAACTTCTTAGTTACAGGGCCCATCTCCTCCATACCACTTGGGAAGCAGATTTCCTTGCCGTGGTCATCAATCTTACCAACAGGTGAGATAACTGCTGCAGTACCGCAAAGACCACACTCAGCAAAGTTCTCTAACTCATCAAGGTAAACCTCTCTGTGCTCAACCTCCATACCAAGATAGTGTTCAGCAACATACATAAGTGAACGTCTTGTGATAGATGGTAAGATACTGTCTGACTTAGGTGTTACAAGCTTTCCATCCTTAGTGATGAAAATGAAGTTAGCTCCACCAGTCTCCTCAACCTTAGTACGAGTTGCAGGGTCAAGGTAAAGGTTCTCTGAATATCCCTTGTTGTGAGCGTCAACGATGGCATGTAAGCTCATAGCATAGTTAAGACCAGCCTTAATGTGGCCTGAACCATGTGGAGCTGCTCTATCGAAATCTGATACTCTAATTACGATTGGCTTGGCACCGCCCTTGAAGTATGGTCCAACAGGAGTAACGAAGATACGGAACTGATACTCCTCTGCTGGCTTAACACCGATAACAGGGTTGCTACCAAACATATATGGTCTGATATAAAGAGTTGCTCCTGAGCCATATGGTGGTACATAGTCAAGATTTGCCTCTACAACCTTAACAACTGCCTCTACAAACTTATCCTCTGGATATGTAGGCATCTCTAATCTCTCACAGGAATCAACCATTCTCTTAGCGTTTAAGTCAGGACGGAAGCACACAATATGTCCATCCTCAGTAGTATATGCCTTAAGGCCCTCAAAACAAGTCTGCGCGTACTGAAGTACACCTGCGCACTCGCTAATGGTAACCATAGAATCACCAGTTATGACACCTTCATCCCAAGCGCCATTCTTATAATTTGATACGAATCTCTGCTCTGTCTCAATATAGCCAAATCCAAGATTTGACCAGTCAATATTCTTACTCATAGAAAAAACTTCCTTTCCCCGATAAATTTCAACATAATAACATTTTACCACCCTGTGTAAATTATGCAAGAAAAAACTTTATGTAAGTCTAATATAAAACGGCATTAGCCACTACAACCCATATGATTATCTGCAAAATCATAAATATAGGCACAAGGATTTGAAACTGTAAATGCTTTGTTTTATGTCTAAAAATCTGCATACCTAAGAAAGCTCCCGGTCCCCCAAAGAAAAATGCTAGACCAACAAGAGTCTTCTCCGGAATACGCCACTTATCTTTTTTTGCATAATGCTTATCCATACCATATACAATCATAACTGACAGATTGTACAAAAGATAAACAATAAGAACTAATATAAAAATCTTACTTTTCATAATTAAGCTTTTAATGCAACTGCCTCAATCTCAATGAGAACATCCTTTGGTAATCTGGCAACCTCCACACAAGAACGTGCTGGATAGTTATCAGTAAAGAACTCTGCATACACCTCGTTGATAGAAGCAAAATCCTCCATATTCTTTATAAATACTGTTGTCTTAATAACAGAAGCCGCATTTGAGCCAGACTCCTCTAAAAGAGTGATAAGGTTCTTTATAGCCTGTCTAGCCTGAGCCTTGATATCACCTGTCTCAAGCTCTCCTGTTTCAGGAATGATAGGAATCATACCTGATGTAAAAATCATATCACCCACAGCAATTGCCTGGGAATATGGTCCTATAGCTGCTGGTGCCTTTGGTGTACTAATTATTGTCTTCATAATATCCTCCGTTTTCCGCTCTAATCCGAGCTATAAAATGCTTATACTATCTCTATATTACCTGTATTTTTGTCAATATTTATTCTTCCATCCTTATAGAGTTTTCCAACTGCACGCTTAAATGCATTTTTACTTAAACCAAACTCTTTCTGGATTACATCTTTATCTGTCTTGTCACTGAAAGTTATGATACCTTTATAGCTTTTTATAATATCATAAACCATCTCACTATCCTCATTTATCTGAACGTGAATAGGTTCTCTAAGGGCAAGGTCTGCCTTTCCATCTTCTCTTATATTGATAATTCTACCACTGACTTCCTCTCCTATGTGAACCTTATTAAAAAGCTCACTCTCATGAATAAGTCCTGAATACTTATCTTCAATGGCTACAAGAGCACCCAAACCTTTCTTATACTCATACACAGTACCCTTAAAGCTCTGACCCTTTACATAGCCCTCAACAGGAAGCAAATGATTATACAGTTTCATCGATACACAAAGTCGTCCAGTTTTATCCACGTACATTCTAACTAAGTACTCGCCCTTTTCTCGGACCTTAGTAGTCTGTTCCTTGAAGGGAAGTAATACATCTCTTTCAAGACCACAATCCATAAATGCACCAATAGTAGCAATAGATTTTACCTTTAATTTCTTTATCTCGTCCACCGTTATATATGGCTCATTCACAGTAGCAATAAGTCTATCCTGAGAATCTCTGTAAATAAATACCTTCATGGTAGCTCCAGCCTTTATTCCCTCTGGAACCTGTTTTCTAGGCAACAATACAGTCTCCGCTGTAGAACTATTATCCTCTCCAAGATATATACCAAATTCTTTTGAACGTATTACTTTTAAGGTATTCCATTTTCCTATTTCTATCATCTAAATCACCTTCTCTTTTCTAATATGATTTATTTTTAATACAAATATGAGTATATATATGTATAAATAATTTATAGATATATATACTCACACTTAATACCATAACAGTTTTATTTCTTAGCCTTTTTCACAGCTTTTCCAAGTTTCATAACTTTGGTCTTGATAAACTCGGTTTCCTTCTCATCTGCAACCTTAACATATCCGCACTCAGTAAGGCGACTATCTGAGTTAGTAAGTGAGAACACAGACATTCCCTTCTCGTTCATCTTTTCCTTGTATCCGTTATAAACATCTATGATGGCATATATATCTTTACTTCTTCTATCTGGGTTAGGTATAACATTTCGTATACACCAATCGTCCACCGACTCACCTACTACTGGTGTAGGAACAGTATCGCTGGCTACTTTTTTTACATATATGCTATCTGTATCACATATGGCCCAAGGCACAACGTAGATAATGTTGCTCATTTTCTTTCCTCCATAAATGTATATAACACGTGAAATTCTATAGCATTTCTTACTGTTTGTCAAACATTTAATAAAAATAAATTTTTTTTAAAAAAGTGCTTGCTTTTTTTCAGGCTTTAAATTATAATAATGTCTTGTGATGGGCTATCGCCAAATGGTAAGGCACTGGACTCTGACTCCAGCATCTCAAGGTTCGAATCCTTGTAGCCCAGCTTTAAAGCAACCTCGGTGAGGTTGCTTTTTTTGTGCTTATGAAGGTATGATAGCTTTCTTGATATGGGCTAGGGGCAGAGGATTATTCCTGATGACAACTAGGAATCTTAGTGTATCTTAGGCTTAAAAGCTTTCGATAAATCGCGCCACGAACATACTGTCTGAGCATGTCTCTGGAAATATATATGGATTTTTTCGCAACTCTACGCTTGTGCAAATATCTAAGATTTTAAATTTGCGATGTTTGATTAGCACTGCTATCGTGAAACTCGTTGCACTATGTGCAACTCAGACATCACTCTCGCAGTGCATTCATCGCAAATTATAAAATCTTGATATTTGGTACAAGCTAATTGTCTTCAAAAATCCATATATATTTCCCGAGACATGTGAGTTTATGGAAGTGGCGCGTAATCAAAAATCGAAAGCTTAAGCCTTTAGATACACTTGAGTCCGTGAAGTTGCGAAGGAATAATCCCCTGCCCCTAGTCCATATCAAGGAAGCTATCATACCTCCATAAACAAAAAAAGGAATGTCATCCGACATTCCTTTAATGCGGCAGAGAAGATTCGAACTCCCGACACCTTGGTCCGTAGCCAAGTGCTCTATCCAGCTGAGCTACTGCCGCATATTGCAATATTAAATTCCTTCGCAACAGTGGTAATTGTACAATATATATCACCCTTTGTCAAGACAATTTCTAAAAGACAAATCAGGAAAATTTAATCTGAACTTCTTCCTGGGATGACGTACAAATCGAAAGCATATATTCATCCATAATCCTTGAAAATATACTTACTTCTTCCCCAGACACTTTTCCTTCTATGGGATTTACCGTAAATGAGTTTAAAGGAACAGCTATTCCAGTGCCTTTATATTTTAGGTAAGCCTCCTTCATAGTCCATATTTTGCAAAATCTATGTTCAGGTTTAGTATGGTAATCCAATGATATGTCACCTATGATGTACTCATATTCTTCTTTTGTAAAGCATCTTTTTGCCACGGTTATATCATTTTCCTTTAATTTTTCTACATCTACACCCAACTCGCAATCTCCATAAGCCATAACAAGCATACTACTTGAGTGGGATATATTAAAATAAAAATCAGGTCGCCCCACAATATAAGGTTTCCCATTATTATTTGTAGAAATTTCAAGTTCATCTGCAGAGATTCCGCATTCTTTTTCTACTATCTCTTGTAATAATAAGCCTGTGGCAAGAGACATAATGGCAGCCTTCTTGTTTTTAAGCCTTAACACTGCCTTTTTTCTCTCCGGGTATACCTTTTCCACTAGCTCGGTAAAAGAAGCCTCATATTGCTCAAAATTCACGTTTTTACATATTACATTAACTGTCGCCAAAACTTAATCTCCTAAAACATAAGGGGCTGCATAACGCAACCCCTATAATAATTAATATTAGTCTTCTAACTCAGCAATAACCTTGAATAAGATACCAATTTCTTTTTCCTTAGCTGCATCAAGATATGTCTTGAATCTGTGTGATGCCTCAATGTCTCCATTGATAGAAATCTTAAGAAGAAGGTTTCTAGCTGCGAGCATATTATCTACAACTGTAGCATACTCGTCAATAATCTGCTGGTTGTACTTAAGGAATCCATTGTTCATAAGGTATTTGATTCTCTCAAGCATAAGTGCCTTGTGATCATACATTACATGTAATGCTCTGATATCAAAGTCAGGCTCTTCCTTGTGAAGCTGCTTATCAATCTGAGCTAATACTCTGTCATATACCTTAATACCAAATGTAGTATCATTGAATCTGTTTCTCATCATACGGAAATGATTCTTAGAATCGATTGAGTTTAAGTACTCCTTAAGGTTCTGCTTAACAAGCTCAATATCAAGGTCGTATGTAGGAACATCTGTATTCTTAATGATTACATAAAGTCCTCTACCACCCTTATAATCATCCTTGAAGATGTGGTCATCCTGCTCAGTGATAACCTCATAACCTCTCTCAACATCAGCGAAAGAAACTGTATTGTGTGAGTACTTATCTGTAAATGTAAAGTCACCTACATAGAACTCCTCTTTGTCTCTGTTATAACCATAGATAAAGAGTTCGTGAGGGAACTTATAGTCTACCTCAGCGTTGCAAAGAATCTTTGCCTCATCAAATACACCATATACATATCCACCAAGGTCGATTGTCTTAATGATGAAATCGATGATATTACCACAATAGCTCTTGATCTGAGCCTCTGTCATAAGTGAGAACATAAGATATGGACACTGCTTAAGTGAGCTACTACCAGGCATCATGTCTGTAAGAAGAATAGTATCTCCTGTCCATCTCTCCTCTATATCATAGCAACGTAACTGAATATAGTTACTGTAAATCCACTTCTTTGCATTGTCATCATCTGAAAGGATTGAGAATAATGTTGCATGCCACTGCCATGAAGTGATAAGTGGTTTCGCTAAAGGTAATTTTTTCTTGTCTGCCATTTTACTTTCCTCCAATACATTATTATAATTTTTCAGCTACTGTAGCAGCAAGGTCTGCAAATGTATCATATGAAGATAATGCTAACTCATAATCTGTGAAAGATACATCAAACTTCTCCTCTGCTGCAACGATGATTTTAATTATTGATACAGAATTGATACCATACTCATTAACAATTGATGCGTTCATGTTAACGCTATCAATCTCTGGCATCACATCAAGTATAACTTCTTCAAGCTTTTTGGTAATCTGATCTTTGTCCATTATATGTACCCCCTGTTTGTTTTTCAATCAAATAATATTGTACTATCTTTCCATTGGAAAATCAAGTTCATTCATACAATATGCACAAAAAATAAGAAAAAAACCTGCCACATAACTGTGACAGGTTTTCTTAGCAATAATCAAGCGCTAATTAATACTTAGCAGTATTAAGCTTTACGCCAGGGCCCATAGTTGAAGCGATTACTACGCTCTTAAGGTACTGACCCTTAGCAGCTGAAGGCTTAGCCTTGATAACTGCATCTATTAAAGTCTGGAAGTTGTCTGTTAACTGCTCCTCTGAGAAAGAAGCTTTTCCAATTGGCACGTGGATAATGTTTGACTTATCAAGTCTGTACTCAATCTTACCAGCCTTAATATCATTAACAGCCTTAGTAACGTCCATTGTTACAGTACCAGCCTTAGGGTTTGGCATTAAGCCCTTTGGTCCGAGTACACGTCCTAAACGACCAACAACACCCATCATATCTGGTGTAGCAACAACTACGTCAAAGTCTAACCAACCATCGTTCTGAATCTTTGGTACTAACTCATCACCACCAGCGTAATCTGCTCCAGCAGCTAAAGCCTCATCAACCTTATCTCCCTTAGCAAATACTAAAACCTTTACAGTCTTACCAGTTCCGTGTGGAAGTACGACTGCACCACGAACCTGCTGATCTGCGTGACGTCCATCAACACCAAGTCTTAAATGAGCCTCGATAGTCTCATCGAACTTTGCGCTAGCTGACTTCTTAACTAATGATACAGCCTCTTCTAAGTCATATAAATTAGTTTTTTCAATAAGCTTTGCAGCTTCTGTATATCTTTTACCCTTTTTCATTTAAAATAAACCTCCTGTGGTATTATCGGGAGCGACCCTCCCACTAACTATTTATTAATCTTCAACAGTGATTCCCATTGAACGAGCTGTACCAGCGATCATGCTCATAGCTGCCTCTAATGAAGCTGCATTTAAGTCTGGCATCTTAAGCTCGGCAATTTCCTGAATCTTAGCTTTTGAAATCTTTGCAACTTTTGTCTTGTTAGGAACTGCAGAACCTGACTTAAGGCCGCACGCCTTCTTAAGTAAAACTGCTGCAGGTGGAGTCTTAGTTACAAAGCTAAAGCTCTT
>JAGBBM010000073.1 GCA_017938485.1 Lachnospiraceae bacterium | reverse complement strand
TCCCATTATATAAACAATCATAAAATCAAAACAGGAACCATAATATATATTGATTAAGCTTATTTATTAGCCTATGATTATATTATCTATATGTCTTCTTGTTTTGATTTTATTTGTTACAAACAGTGAATTAGTCATATCAGGGGCTTCCTACGGGCTAATGCTGTGGTATAAAAACGTTCTACCTATTCTCCTTCCCTTTATGCTCATCTCTGGCATAATAGTAAGACAAATCAATATATACTCCAGACCTAACAAAAACAATAGCTGTGCTATATTTACCAATATATTTCTTGGGGTATTTTGCGGGTATCCCATCGGCGCAAAAACCTGTAACGACTTCATCCAAAATAATTCTATAGATAAAATCACTGGAAACATCCTGTTACCACTTTGCAACAACTCTAGTCCAATGTTTATATCCGGTTATATTATGTATAGAATTTTGAATAATTCTATATCTTTTTTTCATATTATTTTTCTTATATATTTCCCCTACATCATAGTTACCATTTTTTCTTTCCTAGTCATAAAAATCTTTACCCTTACAAAAAATACAAATGTCAATAAGGATAATCAAGCTGCTGTAACAAAAACTGAATTAACTATTAACCAATACATAATTAACACTGTAAATCAAATTACTCTAGTGGGCATATATATTATGATTTGCTCAATAATAATAGAATTTATAATACACTCACCTCATATAAATCCTCCCTACAGTCAATTTCTATCTGGAATTATAGAAATCACAAGAGGAACTTTTGATATATCAAACCTTGCTATTGCAGATAGCAAAAAAATAGCCCTGATTATTGCTCTGACCTCCTTTGGTGGCGTATCATCCATACTCCAAACCCAAATGGTCATACAAAAATCAGGACTATCTATCATGTATTATACTGTTATGAAAGCACTCTGTGCCTTTCTTACATACATATTATGTATATTATTCATCTAAGAAATCATCATCGTCGTCATCATAATCATCGTCATCTTCGTCCTCATCGAAGTCAGATGAATCAAAATCTGAAGCTGTATCCTCAACCGGCTTAACTGGTGCTGGAGCAACCACTGGAGCTGGTGTAGGCATACCTGCTGAAAAAGCAGTATCCAAATCATCATCTGTTGCAACATATGACATATTGCTTGATGATGTGAGAAGATTGATATTAGCCTCCATCTCGCTCATGTTTGTCTCAACGATATATGAATCATTCTCCAAAGATTCGATAAGGTTACGATAATTCTCCTTTTCCATATCATGAATCTTGTTGAAGATATCTCTCATCTCAGTGAGCTTATCCTTAGTGTAATACATAGCACCAAGACGAATCTCTGTAGCTTCCTCTGTAGCCTGGTCAACAATCTGCTGAGCCTGATTTCTTGCCATCTCAAGAATTTCATTAGCTCTTATGTTAGCAAGCTCAGTAATCTGATGCTGGTCAACTAATCTGTTAGCCTCATTAACTGACTCTGTAATGATAGCGTCTGAACGAGTTCTTGCATCTGCAAGGATAGCTTCCTTGTTACGCATAATCTTCTTACATCTTTCAATCTCACTTGGAAGCTTAAGCTTAAGCTCATTAATCATTGACTCAAGCTCTTCCTTGTGAACGATGATTTTATTCTGAGATAGAGCCTGATACTTACAGTTATCAATAAATATCTCTATCTGATCAATCATTTCCTCAACGCCTTTTTTTCCCATGTTAACTAACCTCCTGCAGTTATTTAATCTTATCTAAAAGTTTTGGAATTACACATTCCGGTACAAAATCTTTCAAGTCAACACCATATCTAGCATATTCCTTAACCACACTGGAGCTCAAGTATGAATACTGAACACTGGTGGATAAAAATACTGTATCAACATCAGGAGCAACAACTCTATTGCCCTGTGCCATCTGCATTTCAAGGTCAAAATCTGTCAAAGCTCTAAGTCCTCTGATAATTGTATTGGACTTATTCTGCTTTACAAAATCTACCAATAAACCATTGAAACACTGAACAGACACGTTTTCTAAATTTGAAACCGCATCATTTATCATATTAACACGTTCTTCCAAAGAAAACAATGGTGTTTTTGAAGTATTATTCAAAACTCCCACAATAACATGGTCAAACATATTAGCCGATCTTCTAATTATATCCAAATGTCCCAAGGTAACTGGGTCAAAACTTCCTGGGTAAACTGCTGTTATCATCTTACATTTCCCTTTTCTCTAAAAATATGTGTTTATTAGTTTTATACTTCTTTTCTTTGATTATGTCAAATCCAAGAGAAGAAACATAGCTAAAATCCTCATCTACTGTCGCTTCCACCACAATAAGAGTATCCTCTGTAAATTCTTTATTTGAAAGTGCCATAAGAACACTTTTCTCTAATTCCTTGCCATATGGTGGGTCCATAAATATAACATCAAAGTCCACCTTATCAAGACCTGAAACATAACTTACAGCATCATATTTTAAAACTCGTCCTCTATCGGAAAGCTTAGTGTGGGTTAAATTATCTTTTATGCAACTTACTGCCTTTGGATTAAGTTCTACAAAGGTGCAGCTAGCTGCCCCACGACTTAGTGCCTCTATGCCGATACCACCACTTCCCGCAAACAAATCAAGGAACTTCGCATCACATACATATCCAGTTAGCATATTAAACAAAGTCTCTTTAATTCTATCTGTAGTTGGTCTGGTATCAAGACCATCTATAGTTTTTAAAATAAGACTTCTTGCTGTTCCTGCAACAACTCTCATTAATCTATCCCCTTAATTTTATTTCTAATGTAAACTCCTGTCTCAGAAAGCTCAGACTCTGTCCATCCACTTAACTTAGTACAGGATGATTTAATAAGAGATGATGTTTCATCCTTATTTGATACGTTCCATGCAGCATATGAAAGATTATACTTTTCTATCAAATCAAACCAAATGTCTGCCTGATTATAGTCTATAGCACCATTTCCAGATGCATCACAGATACTGAACTCACTTATAAATATTGGTAAACCTGATTCAAGAGCTGTAGTAGCTTTGTTTCTGATATTGTCAGTATGAGTTGATGCATAAAAATGTATTGCATACATAATGTTGTCATAACCTGTTATAGGGTCTTTTGCCGCAATATCTACATCCTGGCTCCAATTAGGAGTACCAACAATTATTATTGCATCCGGGTCATTAGCTCGAATTATAGGTATAATCTCCTCTGCATAGGACTTAACATCAGACCACTGTGTACCACCATTAGGCTCGTTACATATCTCATAAATTACATTGTCATAATCTTTATACTTAGAAGACATATCCTCAAAGAATACTTTTGCATCTTCCTTATACTTTTGTGGAGTAAGGTCATGGAGTATATGCCAATCTATAATTACATACATACCAAGCTCTGTAGCAGCATTTACACCTTTATCAACAAGACCCTTAAGGTATTCCTTGTCACCGCCGTTACAATATCCGCCATACTCATCAGTATACATAGCAATTCTAAAAAGATTTGCGTCCCAGTCATCTCTAAAGGTCTGTATCGCATCCTTATTTACATAATCAGGAAACCATGCAATTCCGTGTGTACTAACACCCTTTAACTGATATTTGTTTCCATTCTTATCTACAAGGTCTGTTCCCTTAACAGAAAGCTTTCCGTGATTATCAAAAGGTGTTCCTGTCTCTGGCTTGGCAGGTGGCTCGGCAGGAGCTGTTGTATTCTCTTGTTCTTCCTCATCCTTTGCCTCGGTTGTGCTCTCCTCTGAGGTAGCCTCATCCTTTTCATCGTTATTAGCAGTGTTGCTTACGCTCACATATTCAACACCATCTACATAAAGCTTTGCATTATCTGAAATTGACTGTAACTCTGACTGAGATGTAACATTTACAATAAGGCCAACATTTGACATCTCTGAGCCTGCCGCAACAGACAAATTGTGGTCAACAGGTGTAATAGTCATAACACCACCACTTATAGAAAAGTTACCATTCCAAGAACTTTCAATCTTTGTACTATCAGCAACAGGAACCTGAATAGACCAATTTTTGATTTCTTTATCACTATTATTTACTATTTTAAATTCTAATTTACCTGAGATAGAACCTTCGCTTCCCCAGTTATCTCCTAAAGCTACCGTAACATAACAATCTGGCTCAGCTTCTCCTTCCGCCTCAGTATCATCTTCATCCTCTTTTTTTGCATCAGAAGCTGTACTATCTTCCTTTTCCGCATCTAAACCAGTTGCGTCATTAGTTTCAATAGTTGTGTTACCCTCTTTTTTCTTGTCTTTGTTTCCACCTGCAAATATCACAACAACAAGACCAATTATAACCACCGCAAGAGCTATAATAATTCCAATAAGAATCTTGTTTGATTTATTTGTTGATTTTGTTTCTTTGTTATCTGTACTCATTGTCTTTCCTCCTAATGTCTTATATATGTTCCTGTAAATATATATATAGCCTGTGTAAATCTACTTCGTTATACTCTCTACCTGAAGCTCTATCTGATTCAATATAATACTTCTTTTTATCAGTTTTTATAAGAAGTCTATAGGCAAGTGGTTTTCCATTTCCACCAGAATTACCCATAAAAATCCTTTCCATATCTACTTTCTTTATATCCTTAAGAGATATCTCAAAATGTCTCTTCTTATCACTATATATAAAAATACCATCCTGTATGTTGCCAGTTCCTTTTCCGGTGTATCTTCCATTTCTATCAGCAAGTACCAATATAAACATAGCAATACAAAGCACCAAAATTCCAACACTGATTATATTTCCCAAAAAAGCTATACTAACATATGCCGCGCATAATGAAGATGCCAGTCCAAACAAAACTATGGCACCTACAAGAGAAAAAAATATAGCTCTTCTCCAACTTGTTATGTATCCTACATCTACTGTCATAATTAAACCTTTCTTTTTTAATTATCAAAATGTGCACAAATCTCGCATATTATATGATTATAACAAAAATAGTTTATATAGGCAATTTCAAAGTTTGAAATTTCTGTAAAAAAATAAAGGCAGTCAAATGACTGCCTTCTGCTATATCTTTTTTATAAACGCTACTCATCAACAGAAATAATTTCAATATACTGAGAACCTAGATTTACTATGCTTCCATCAATGGCATTTACTATAATGGGATTTTTATACATTACATTATTCAAAACCCATACTGGGATTATGGCTACATCATCTGTATTTTCCACGTTTTTATACGGAAAATATGTCAAGTCACAGTATATATACCTTAACTTCTCATAGTATTCCTTGTTTTCTAATTCAATCAAGAAATAATTCTTTATATTATCAAAAGATAATAATTGAACATTATCCGTCTGAATATTCTCCATAACTAATGGATTTTCATATTTAAAAGATATTACTCCCTCATCATTTATAACAACATATATACGTTCTGTAACAGTTATTTTTCTAATGCCTGGATCTTTCTCCCAATCAAATTCCATAACATTTGTATTTTCTGAAAATTGCAACCATGCAATATCATTTTGCATATTTGTGTCATTAGTAATCCCCTGCTTACTACCATCGATTATTACTCCATCAATCTCCCTGCCAAATACAACAGTATAACCGTTATGCCAAGCATCATACCCTGCATCACCTTCACCATTAAAATATGCCGGCAGAATATCTATTACACCAAAATCATATATTTCAATCGTCTCAAGAAAATCCACTGCCATTTTCTTTGCATTTTCTTTTGATATAGTGCACATATTATCACTATCATCAGTAACTGTGGTCTCATAATCCACTTGAATACCATAATATGATTCTTGTTTTCCGCCGTAAACATCTTTGTATGTATGAAGTAAATCCATACCTATCTCATTTTCATGTATGTACACATCATATTCGTATCCATTGTACTCAATAAGAAATTCGTTATTTTCATAATCATCTGCCAGAATCAATTCTTCCGGTGCATTTTCGTAAGCTGTACTATACTTTTCTAATTCATCATAATACATATCTTCAAGATAAGCATATTCATTAAACATTCCTGTTTCTGTGGCATAATCTATACTTTCCTGAGCGGCTTCTAAATATGGAAGTATCATATCTTTAGTATAATATTGAAAATCATATTTATAAACCTTGCCTTCGTTAAGATATTCTATTAATTCTTTCTTTGCTTTGGCATCATATTGCTTTCTGGACATATCTAGAACACACATAGCTGTAGCATCTGGCACAGTTATTTGCGCTTCAATGCTTACATTATTATTTATACCAACACCAGTCTCAGTCCAACTATCAGGAATTTCATATTGTTCTTTTAGTGTTTTAGTGGCAACAATCTCTACGTTATCCGTATTTTCGTCAGATATGTAATCTACATTTTTCTTTCCACAGCCTGTTGCTACAAACAAAACCAAACAGGTATACAAAATACACCTGATTTTATGAATTATACTCCTTCTGCTCATACTATCCCCCCTATCGATATCCGTAATATCTATAGTATATACCCCAATTGCATCAAATTTGCATCAGAAGGGGATAATTTTTCGCCATATTTTTTCATTATATCCTGAGCTAGTTTAAGCATATCCGCGTGATTATATATATCTGCAAGATTAAATATAACGTCTCCGCTTTGTCTTATTCCAAAGAAGTCTCCCGGACCTCTAAGTTTTAAATCTTCTCCCGCAATAAAGAAACCATCGTTAGAATTCTCCAATACCTGCAAACGCTCTGTTGATTCCTTAGATTCCTTTCCATTTATAAATATACAGTAGGATTGTTTGCTGCCACGACCAACTCTTCCTCGCAACTGATGAAGCTGGGCAAGACCAAATCTTTCTGCATTTTCAACCATCATAACCGTTGCATTTGGATTATTGATACCAACTTCAATTACTGTGGTTGAGACAAGCACATGGATATTTCCCAAAAGAAACTCTTCCATAATACTATTTTTATCTGTAGGACTCATCTGTCCGTGAAGCATCTCAACTCTTATTCCTAGAGGAAGTGCAGCCCTAAGTGTGTCTGTGTATTCAGTAACATTGGTCACATCCAAAGTGTCACTTTCATCTACCATAGGACAGATAACATACACCTGATTCCCCTCTGATACCTCTCTTGCAATAAAGTTATAGGCAGTATTACGATAATTTGTGCCTACAACGCAATTCTTAATTGGTTTTCTGCCCTTAGGGAGCTCAGATATAACAGATATATCCAAGTCCGCGTACATAATAATGGCAAGAGTTCTTGGTATAGGTGTTGCACTCATTAAAAGGACATGGGGAAATGTGCCCTTATTAGCCAATTTCTTTCTTTGATTAACACCAAATCTATGCTGTTCATCAGTAACCACAAGTCCCAAATCTCTAAACTCTACTTTTTCTTCTATAACTGCATGAGTTCCTATAAGAATGTCCACTTCACCATTTTTAACGTCCTCATACACTTTTCTCTTTTCTTTTAGGGAAAGAGAACCAACCAAATTTGCCACCTTTATGCCAAATTTTTTAAACAACTGGGACAACTCATCAAAATGTTGCTTTGCAAGAACCTCCGTAGGCACCATAAGGACACCCTGGAAACCTTCTTTCACACAAGCATATAAAGCTGTTGCTGCAACAATGGTCTTACCGGAACCCACATCACCCTGTATGAGTCTATTCATAACATTGTCACTGCCCATATCAGCAAGTATATCTTCTATAGCCTCAGCCTGACCTTTTGTAAGCTTATACGGCAATTCATCAACAAAATCCGCCACAGCCTTGCCCTGCACAACCTTATGGACATTTTCCTGCTTAATATTTTCCTTCTTAAGAACATTCATATCGTACAAGAACTTGTAAAACTCATCAAAAGCAAGCCTTTTTATAGCATTCCTAAGAACACCTTCGTTCATAGGAAAATGTATATTCTCATATGCCTCAGATATCTCCATAAGCTCATTTTCACGAAGAACATCCTCAGGTATATAGTCGTCTATCTTATATATAGCTTGTCTAGTGCTCATAATAGCTTTCTGGAAAGTTTTATTGGAAAGACCTTTGGTAAGGGGATACACTGGCTGCATCTCCTGCCTCATACTCTCATAAACACCTGGCTTATAATACTCCGGCATCTCCATAACTCTCATATTGTTCTTAATTTTAACTGTTCCCACAAAGACATAGGTTTCTCCCTTATGGAACACATTTTTTAAAAATGGAGAGTTAAACCAGGTGAGTTTTAGGCTTCCTGTAGAATCCTTAACTGTCATAGTGGTAAGCTTTAGGCTTCTAACCTGTCTTACATCCACATAGGAGGATATAATTGCACAAACTGCACATCTTTCTCCTTGAGCCGCATCCCTTATATCTATAGGTTCACCATAGGTAAGATAATTTCTTGGGTATGTATGAATCAAATCATTAACAGTATGTATCCCAAGACGAGCAAATGAGGCAGCCGTCTTTTCCCCTATTCCTTTAATTGTGGTTATGTTGTCAGTTAATTGCATCTTTTTACTCCCGAAAAATAGTTTTACATAATTAATAAATGTCGGTTCTTGTATTATATAGCTGACTTCCTATATCTATTACGGAACCATCCACAGCATTTATCATTATACACTGGGCATCATAAGATAAAAACATATTTGTCGGTTCCTCATCTGTAAGTCTCCACACAGGAAGTATCACTACCTTTTTTGCATCGTAATCATGATAATAAAAATATGTAAGTTCCATATGCGTAAAGTTTATATAATCATAATAATCTTTTTCATCTATCACATAGGAAAATGATTTTTTAACATTATCAAAGGATAAAAGTGCCACATTATCCGTGGTTTTTTCGGAAAGAGTAGCCGGTGAATGATAAGTCATATCCAAGATACCCTTATCATTTATGTATATTATTATCTCCTCCATAGCAGTTTGCTCATACCCAAGTGCTGAATACTCATCCAAAATCAAACCATTTGCTTTGGCTGTATCTACCGCTTCCTTGTATATATTTTGATTGTAAGTGTACATATTTCCATCTGCACTTATACCATCTATGGTTCTTGTAAAATGAAAGATATATCCATCATTGTATATCTCTTCCAAATCACCTTTATAGCAATAACACTTTATGTAATTGGTACAAGCATTGGAAAATTCTCCCACATCTAAGCCATCAACAAATTCTTTAGCTAGCTTATGGGCCTCATCTAAGGACATACTACATCTGTTATCTTCCAGTAGATATGAATCTTCTTGAACAGATATATATGTATCTTCATCAACTTCTCCAAAAACTTGATTACTATCATGAAGCTCCATATGTATGAGGTCACCCTTACCATGACCGGTATTATAAAATTCTATGGTATAGTTCATATCATTATAGGAAAATAGATATTTATAAGTATCATATTCTACAACTGGCACATAATCCTCCGGCGCCTTTTCATACCTTTCCTGCTCATATCTATATTGCTCATACCAACTATCTACAGGATCCCCATTTGCCACATAGATTTCAATTCTTTCTTGTATATCTTCCAGTTCTTTTTCGATAACTATCTTTGGAACACGCTCAAAGTCATAATAATATACCTGCTCTTTTGTTATGTTTGTAATGAAGTTTTCTTGGTTTTGAGGATTATTAACATAATCTGTATTTTCAACATCAATTATTTTCATACCCCTAACCTCAGGCACTATAACCTCAGCATTAATCTTTTTTCCCTTTTCTGCATCTATGATTTCCTCCCAAGTATCCATGCAACCTATTTTGTCATAAACATTATCCATAGATACATCTAAATTGGAATCCTCTGTTGCTGTATCCTAAATATATTCTACCTCTTTTCTCCCGCATCCTGCAAGAAAAACAAGTAAAAAGATATATACTAAACTTTTTATCTTCTTCATAACAAACTCCTCCCTCGTTATAATTATGTAATCATTATAAAACTCAATTGCATCAAAATTGTATCAAAAAGGAGATTTATTGCATAAAATATGTAAGAAAAAACTCCCAAGATACATACCTTGGGAGTCTTTATTATAGACTATATAATTATTCTACTGACACAATGTAGTAGTAAATTGGCTGGTTACCTGGATGAAGCTCTATCTCATAATCTGGGTACTCTTCCTCGAGAACTGCGACAAGAGCCTCTGCATCCTCCTCGGTCACATCACTACCATAGTATACACTTAAGAGTTCTGAATCCTCATCAGACATCTCTTTGATAAGTTCCTTAACAACTTCTACTATATCTGTACCAACTGACTGTATGCCATTGTCATCGATACCCATATAATCTCCAGTCTTAATCTCCTTACCGTCAATAGAAGTATCTCTTACTGCATATGTTACCTGACCTGACTTAACGGCACTCATACTTTCAATCATACTTTCCTTATTATCCTCTGCTGACATAGTCATCTCAAAGCCAATCATAGCACCGATACCCTGAGGTATAGTCTTAGATGGGATAACAACTATATTCTTATCCTTTTCTATGGAAGCTGCCTGATTAGCCGCAAGGATAATGTTCTTATTGTTAGGAAGAACAAATACTGTCTTTGCATTAACCTTCTCAATTGCTGAAAGCACATCATCAGTACTTGGATTCATAGTCTGACCACCCTGAATAATGTGATCTACGCCAAGTTCAGTGAAAATCTTATCAAGTCCCTCACCAACTGACACAGCTACAAAGCCATAATCCTTTGCCGGTTCTGCTGGCTTAGATGCCTCAGCCTCAGCAGCCTTTGCTCTATCCTGCTCCATAATAACTTTCTCACGGTGTTCCTCACGCATGTTGTCCACCTTCATATTAGTGAGCTGACCGAACTCAAGTCCCTTTTCAAAGGCAAGACCTGGGTGGTTAGTATGAACATGAACCTTTACTATCTCATCATCAGATACTACTACCAAAGAATCACCTATAGAAGTAAGGTACTCCTTAAACTTCATCTCAATATCCATATTATATTCTTTTTCAAGAAGGATAATAAACTCTGTACAATATCCAAATGTAATATGTGAAGTATCTATATCCTCTGAGCTAACAGATACCTTTGGTGAGGCACTCTTAGCAATAATGTTATCATCTATAACTTCCTTACCAATAAGACCATTGTAAGCACCCTTAAGGAACTCCATAAGTCCCTGTCCACCAGAGTCTACAACACCTGCCTCTTTAAGTACAGGAAGCATATCTGGGGTCTTGGAAAGAACTTCATCACCATATTCTATAACAGCCTGACCAAGGGTCTCGAAATCCACATCTGCATCTGCCATCTCAACAGCCTTTTCAGCAACGCCCTTAGCTACTGTAAGTATTGTACCTTCCTTTGGCTTCATAACTGCTTTATAAGCAGTCTCACAACCTCTTACAAATCCATCTGCAAGTACTTCTACAGTAATTTCCTTCTTGTCTCTTATCTCCTTACAGAAACCTCTAAGTAACTGAGACAAGATAACACCAGAGTTACCTCTTGCGCCTCTGAGGGAACCACTTGAAATAGTCTTTGATAACTCTTCAATAGATGGGTTAGAAAGGGCTCCTACTTCCTTTGCTGCAGCCATAATTGTAAGGGACATATTAGAACCTGTATCTCCGTCTGGTACTGGAAATACATTAAGCTCGTTAATATAATCCTTGTTTCTCTCTAAGTTGTAAGCACCTGCAAGAAAAGCCTTTTGAAGCAAACTTGCATCAATTTTTTCAATTGCCACTTGTTTATTCCTCCTACTAATCTATAACCCTTACACCTTCAACGAAGATGTTTATAGCTTTTATTGTCATACCAGTCATCTCTTCTACAGAGTACTTAACTGTGTTAATAAGATTGTCACATACAGTCGATATATTAACTCCGTATGCAACTATGATATGAAAAGCAATAGATAATTGGTTATTATCGTCTATAACTACATTAACTCCCTTACTTACATTATCTCCCTTAAGCAATTTAGCAATACCATCTCTCATACTGATTGTAGCCATACCTACAATACCAAAACAACCAAGTGCAGCATGTCCTGCATACTGGGCAATTACTTCATTTTCAATAATTATTTCACCGTTCTCGTTAGACATATATCCCTTCATGAACATTACCCCCTTTATAAATAATTATATATGGCGTCACAGAGTAACTCCATTATCTTTTCTAATTATACCCATTCAATCTATTTTTATCAAGTAGAATTACTGTTTTGGTGTTCATTTAATGTGTTTAAAACAGTTTTTTTGCCAGTATTTTCACTTTTTTTCATTTTTCTCAAATTAGTGCTTGCATATTATATATTTTTTTGTTAGAATATGTACGTTGCAAACCTGCGGGTTAATAGATTTGTCAAGGAGGTGCAAGCAGTGGCAAAGTGTAGTATTTGTGAAAAAGGTGCTCATTTCGGTAACAATGTGAGCCATTCTCATAGAAGATCAAACAGAATGTGGAAGTCAAACATCAAGTCAGTTAAGGCTATGGTTAACGGTGCTCCTAAGAAGATTTATGTTTGTACATCATGCTTAAGATCAGGTAAAGTAGAAAGAGCTTAATCTAAAAAAAAATGGATGCCAGAAGGCATCCATTTTTTTATTTCTCATAATATTTTTTATGCATAGAAAATTATATAAGGTATGTCTTGTATATATCTACATAAAAAATATTATGAGAAATTATATCATGGAAAGCTGGATACGTTTTTTCTCCATATCCACTCCAATTACGGTTACGTCTACGATGTCACCCACTGATACTACTTCAAGTGGATGTTTGATGTAGCGGTCTGTCATCTTTGAGATGTGAACAAGACCATCCTGATGCACTCCGATATCTACGAAAGCTCCAAAGTCAATTACATTTCGAACAGTTCCTTTAAGTTCCATACCAACCTTTAAGTCTTTCATGTCGAGGACGTCACTTCTTAAGATAGGCTTTTCCATCTCTTCACGTGGGTCTCTGCCCGGCTTTTCAAGCTCCTTCATAATATCTATAAGAGTTGGCTCACCAAGACCTATCTCCTCTGCCATCTTGGCAGTGTTAGATACTTTCTTGCTTATACCCTTCATACCACCAGACTTAAGCTCCTCATCTGATATGCCAAGCTTAGTCATAAGGCTCTTTGTTGCCTCATAGCTTTCTGGGTGAACACTGGTTGTATCGAGAATTTCATTTCCTCCAGTAATTCTAAGAAAGCCCGCACACTGCTCGTAAGCCTTTGGTCCAAGCTTAGGTACCTTGAGAAGTTCCTTACGATTCTTAAACTGTCCATTTTCTTCACGGTAGGAAACAATATTTTTAGCAAGGGTCTTATTAATACCTGAAATGTATTCAAGCAAGGATGCGGATGCAGTGTTAAGGTCTACACCTACGCTGTTAACACAGTCCTCTACTACTCCAGTCAAAGCATTGCCAAGGTTCTTCTGGTTCATATCGTGCTGGTACTGACCTACACCTATAGACTTAGGGTCAATCTTTACAAGCTCAGCAAGTGGGTCCTGTATACGTCTTGCAATTGATGCTGCACTTCTTTGTCCCACATCAAAGTTAGGGAACTCCTCTGTGGCAAGCTTACTTGCTGAATATACAGATGCTCCTGCCTCATTTACAATAACATACTTAACATCCTGCTTAATTTCCTTTAAAAGCTCAACTATAACCATCTCAGATTCACGGCTTGCTGTTCCATTTCCAAGGGAAATTAGAGTAATGCCGTACTTATCAATTAATTTCTTAAGTATCTGCTTTGCCTCAGCAATCTTCTTTTGTGGCTCTGTTGGATAGATAACTATAGTATCAAGAACCTTTCCTGTTGGGTCTACTACAGCAAGCTTACAGCCTGTTCTAAAGGCTGGGTCCCAGCCAAGAACTGTCTGTCCGGCTACTGGTGGCTGCATAAGAAGCTGATGGAGGTTCTTTCCAAATACATTTATAGCACCTTCCTCTGCCATTTCAGTAAGCTCATTTCTAATCTCACGCTCAATAGATGGAGCAATAAGTCTATCATAGCTGTCACTTATAGCCTCAGCTATATATGTACTACTCTCATGCTCTGGCTTATATACAATCTTCTTGTTCAAATATCTTACTATATCATCTACTGGTGCCTCAATCTTCACAGTAAGTATCTTTTCTGTCTCACCTCTATTTATGGCAAGGATTCTATATCCTACAGCCTTATTGATGCTCTCAGTAAAGTTATAATACATCTCATATACTGACTTTGCCTCTGGGTCTTTTGCAGTTGATACAATCTGACCCTTCTTTCTAGTCATATCTCTTATTGCAGTTCTGTACTCAGCCTCATCTGCATATACTTCTGCAAGAATATCCTTTGCACCAGCTATGGCATCCTCTGCTGTAAGAACTTCCTTTTCTTCTGATATATAAGCCTCTGCCTCCTCAAG
>JAGBBM010000072.1 GCA_017938485.1 Lachnospiraceae bacterium | reverse complement strand
TTGTTGTCTATATGCTCACATTGTGGAGTTAATCGTCTAATGGCGAAATGCTACTCAGTAAACATATTATCTCTACTGAATAAATTTACTAGATAACTCATTAACTAGATACTATATGCTCTTGGGTACATTTATAAACTAATCCATTTCACCCAAACCTCTTTTTCTTATCTGTCAACCTATCCTAAATAAGTTAACTGCAACTAAAAGAATCACTTATCTATCTGAGTAAATGCTATTAATTAATCTATGTTATACATGCTCTATCTCGATATATATTAAGAATTAATTATTTCCTACTACACCTTGCCATCTTATCTCATCTTCTAAATATGGTCCCATAAAACGTGGTAAAGTTGTACCTTGTAGAATATACCACTCTCCATCACTTTCATATACAACTACTGAGTAGATTTTCTCTCCCTCATCTCCCAATGACTCCATATGTTCAATTGCTTCATCATAAGTAGAAAAATCATCAGGCACAGCTGCTCTGAACTCTTTATTTTCCCACCACTCTTCGTCATAACCATATAACATATCATCATAGCTCCACTCTATGTATAATCGTACAACATAAGCATCATCTACGGACACATCGCTTTCTTTTAGTTCTCCATCCACATATGTACCTATATTAGCCCTATCTTCTAGATTTTGCCAATCTACATCTACAAAATCAAGTTGCTGACGTGCTTTTACATCAACTTCATCAAAAGGCTGAATATCTATTATCTCATATGATACATTAAACATATCACACGTCTTATTTTCAATTTCCTCATCACTTAGTCCATCACTTTTATCTGGATAGCTGTCAAGTACAAACTGACATAATGAAGGATTATCATAAAATCCTCTGTAAAAGAAAAAATCATGTTCAAGTGTATATATCTTAGAGTCGAGAAAAGGATAACCATCACGTACAGCTCTTGCTTCCTCTGTATAAGATAATTCATATATCTTCTCAAAATCGCATTCGTTAAGAGCCTCGAAATATTCAGCTAAAACTTTTTCCTGAGGTGATAACTCCTTTTCTGGTTTCTTCTTTAAATTAATAATTACCACAACTGCTATTACTGCTATGATAGCCACTACAATAACTCCAATTATTATTGCCGTCTTTTTCTTTCTTTTATCTGTTTTCTTTGAGTCAACCTCACTTTCATTATTTTTAGCCTGATTTTGATACCCCATATTTTGAGTTTCTAAATCAGTGTTGCATGCGGTACCACAAACTGAGCAAAACGCTGAACCATCAGCAATTTGATTTCCACAACTAGTACAAAACATCTTATTTAATCCTCTCTTCTGTATAATTTAAACTATATAGGTTATAAATAGACTATTTTTTCACATATATTAATGCATCTTAATTATGAACTGTATATACTCTAACAACTTGATCATCTTTTACTACAGCTGTAACACTATAATTCAGTTCCTCACCATATTCGAGATATTCAGACCTACAATCTTGCCAATCACTTTCAATCTCCTCGTAGGTAATAGGTGTTGATGCTTCACTAAAAGGAGAATCAAACTCCCAAACACAATCGTCAGCTACTGGATAACTGATTTCTTCTCCATCATCACCTTTGATATATAATACCCCATTGTCATAGCTCATGGCTTCTATGTGGTAAAGAGAATAACCATACTCAGTAATACCAAGGTTCTCATAAGCTTCGAAGATAGTAGTATAACGTCTAGACACTCCAATTTGGGTATACTCTCTATACTTTTCTATAAATGCATTATATGTGGCTTCATCACTTACCTCGTCATTGTAGTAATATACATAATTATCATCTATTCTATCTAATCTAACATAATCCAACTCCACAAAATCTGTTATGGAATCATTTATTTCCATTAAGCTATATGCTTCTGAACCTCCAACATGACTAAAAACTACTATTATATTCTCTCGTTCTTTATACTGATATCCCCCACTAGAATACATGCATTTTACATCTTTATCTGTAGCATTATAGAGCAGTAATCTAGGGTCATCAATTATATCGAATGCACACAACTCTGGAATATCATCATCATTTATATATACAAGTTCATATCCCCGTATATCAAGATTA
>JAGBBM010000006.1 GCA_017938485.1 Lachnospiraceae bacterium | reverse complement strand
TTGTATTATAATGAGTTCATAGTTTTTTTGAGGTGATGTTTATGAGAAATTTACATACAGATATTATAATCGAGACAGTTAAGGATATGTGTATATCCGCCAATCTGTATCTGGCAGAGGATATGGAGAAAAGTCTTAGACGGGCCGCTGAAATTGAAGATGGAAAGCTTGGTAAGAAGATAATGAATCAGCTTATAGAGAACATGGAGATTGCGGCAGAAGAAAGAATTCCTATATGTCAGGACACAGGCATGGCGGTATTCTTTGTAAATGTGGGACAGAATTTACATATAGAAGGTATGAATCTTTCCGATGCTATAAATGAAGGTGTAAGACAAGGGTATACAGAAGGATACCTTAGAAAATCTGTGGTAAGAGACCCTCTTATGAGGGAAAATACCAAGGATAACACACCGGCAATCATTCATTACGATATAGTTCCGGGAGATAAATTAGAGATAACCATAGCTCCAAAGGGCTTTGGAAGCGAGAATATGAGTAGAGTATATATGCTCAAGCCATCAGATGGAGAAGAAGGTGTAAAAAAGGCAGTTCTTGAGGCAGTTAAGGAAGCGGGTCCAAATGCCTGTCCACCTATGGTAGTAGGAGTAGGTCTTGGGGGAGACTTTGAACTTGCTGCTAAGATGGCTAAAAAGGCCCTTACAAGAGAGGCGGGCTCACATTCACCATACGAGCATATTGCGAGAATAGAAACTGAGCTTCTAGAAGCTGTGAACAAAACAGGTATTGGTCCGGGGGGACTTGGAGGAAAGACAACAGCACTTGCAATCAACATAGAAACCTATGCTACACATATAGCAGGTATGCCACTTGCGGTAAATATGTGTTGTCATGTAAACAGGCATTTGACGAAGGTATTATAGTTTGGAGGTACATTTATGGGAAAAGTACAAAAACTTATTGAGGAACAAAAAGTAGATTTAAAAGCATTGGTATATAATTATACAGTTACCTTAATAGCTGGGGTTATTTTATCACTATTTTTATTTATCACAAGTGATATAAATTCTTACACCCATCCGGCTATTGGTCATACCATCACAATAATGAGTATATTTCTGGTAGGAGTTTTTATATCAGAGACATTTATTGTAAAGAAAAATGAGCCAAAAAGATGGGGACTTCTTGGGATTTTCTATGGATTAAGCTTAATAATTGCAGTGATAATAGATGTTTTAGAATACCATATGGACAGTTTTACAATAAAAACTGTTTATTGGATAAATACGTATCTCTCATTAACTGTAGTTACATTGCTAGGGATGTGTTTGTACAAGCTTATAAAGAAAAATAACATATCTATTGAAAAATATTTTGCCAGAGTGATATTCGGACTTCTCAAGATATGGGGAGTATTTCTATTACTCAATTTTGCAACCGTACTCATACTGGAGATGTTCGATTCCCTTATTATGGAGATTGAATATTGGAGAGCTATGGAGAAAGTTGAGATACTTCTTGCTGGATTTGTGTATTTCCCATATTCTCTTATGGTTGTAACAGATACCAGTGAAGATAATTCAAAGTTTACAAAGGGACTATTTGCTTTTGCGCTTATGCCTTGTGTGTTTGTAGCTACAATTATCATGTATATGTATATGATAAGTATGATTATTAACTTTAAGCTACCATCTAACGAGGTATTTTTAATATGCGCTGAGTATTTTCTACTTGGGGCTCCAATTTGGCTCATAACAAGTGCATTTCTTAAGGATAAAGCAGAAAAAAATGGAGAGAAGATTGGTATATATGGCAAGATTGTAGGAAATATGGCTTACATATTTAGCCCATGTATCATCTTGGAGATAATCTGTATAGGAATTAGAATAGGAGAATACGGTTTAACAGAGCCAAGATATGGGGCTGTATGCTTCATCATCCTCCAGATAATATATGTTCTTTGGAAGCCACTTATGAAGCTGTTGAAGAAGGACATAGGCTATGAGGGTCTTATATCTGTGGTAATTATTATGTTTTTTATCATAGCTATTACACCGGTAATAAATATAAAAAGAGCCTGCTATCTTTCTCAGAAGAGTATATTTGAAGAAGGACTTGAAGAGGGAGATATGGAAGCTGTAGAGGGAGCATATAGATTTCTTGAGTCCACATTTTATGGAAAAGAATATCTGAGGGAGAATTATACAGAAAAAGAAGAGGAAGCATTGGTTCAGGCTATTTATGATGCAAATTCTGACGAGTATGGCCCAGGATATACGGATTACTATGAATATGAGGATAATGTATATGCAGTAAGCACCAATTACATAAATGAAAATGGATTAGACATATCTGGATATTCTACTATGAGGACTTTTTCTTTCTATGAGTACAATAAGATGGAGTACGAGGATAAAATTATCCTAGATGTTAGACTAAAAGGTTCAGATGAAGAAACTATAGAAGATGTAGATTTTACAGAGTGCATCAACTATTATCTACATGAAGAACATAGGGAAAAGGTTGCAGATGCTAAACCATATATTATAGAATACGATGAGAATACAAGTCTTGTGGTATATGATATTGACTTTACAATCAACGAATATGGAAAATACATACGGTATATTGATATAAAAGGATATGTACTTTATAAGTAACGGAGGCAGATTAAATGGATACAAAAAAAGTAGTAAAAGTACCATTTACAAAGGAAGAAATTAAAGACCTAAAAGCAGGAGATTACATATATCTTAGTGGTACATTGTACAGTGCCAGAGATGCTGCACACAAGAGACTATATGATGGGATTCTTGAGTCGGATTTTAAGGATGCAGATGGAGAAACACTTTTTGCAGAGGGTGTTCTTCCCCTTGATATAACTGGAAATGTATTCTACTATCTAGGCCCAACACCTGCCAAGGAAGGACAGGTTATCGGTTCTGCGGGGCCTACAACCAGCAGTCGAATGGATAAATACGCACCTCTTCTTTTGGACAAGGGACTTGCAGGAATGATAGGAAAGGGAAAGAGAAATAAAGAGGTTATTGATTCCATAGTGAAAAATGGAGCAGTTTATATGGCTGCAGTAGGTGGTGCAGGAGCACTCCTTTCAAAGTGTATAAAGGAATCAGAGGTTATTGCCTATGACGACCTTGGAACAGAAGCTATAAGAAAGATGAGAGTGGAAGACTTCCCTGTTGTAGTGGTTATTGACAGTGAGGGAAATAACTTATATGAGACTGCTGTGGAGGAATACAAAAAATCTCTGTAAGGTTATAGTTTAAAATATGCACGAATATCATAGATTTGGATAATTATAGTTCCAAATCTATGATTTATATATTTTAGAATAGTATTATACTTTATAGATATAACTATTTTTTGATGTTATTAAGAAAGGATGATGTTAATTGGGTAAGAAAGTAAAAGTAGTCTACGACGTAGACGGGATCATGAAAAAGAATAAGAAAAAAAAGAAAAATAAAGAAACAACTGGCAAAAAAGGCAGATTCGGTAAAGGAAATGTTATAGCCTTGATTATACTTGTCTTGATTGAAGCAATATACTATTACTTTGCAGTGCCAAGTCTTAGCATATACAAGGTATCATTTTGGTTTTGGTTAATATTTACTCTTGTGGGAATATTTGTGTGTACTCTCAATTTTAAAGCCGCAACAGTAAACCTAGCTATACAAAAAGGGGAATTGGAAGAAATTACACCTCTTAGTAAAGGTATAGGAATAGCTATAATTGCCTGTGTTGCGGTTATAATAATAGGAGGATTCCTTTCATCAAAGATAGTGAATGCTTCAAAGTATGCAGGAATTATCCAGATTGAGGATGGAGATTTTAACGAAGATATTCCGCCAAGTGAAAATGTAAGCGATATAGCCCTTATGGATACAGACAGTGCTGTAATTATCGGAGATAGAGCTATCGGTTCCCTTTCAGATGTGGTCAGCCAGTATGAGGTTAGTGAAAATTATTCAACCATCGATTATAACGGAAGACCTATGAAGGTTGCACCTCTTGAATATGCGGGATTTTTCAAATATGTAAATAATAAGGACGATGGTATACCAGGATACGTTCTTGTAGACCCTGTAAAAAATGAAGCCACATATGTAGAGCTTGAAAAACCTATAAAGTATGCAGTTTCAGCCTGCTTTAAGTACGACCTTCACAGACATATTCAGAGCAGTTACCCAACTTACGATTTTTATGGATACTTCTTTGAGCTTGATAACGAGGGCAATCCATTTTATATATGCCCTGTAATGGAGCCAAACGCAGGACTTTTTGGAGCAAAGAGTGTAAAGGGTATAGTTATCTGTGACCCATGTACCGGTGATACAGAGTATATGGATGTAGCTGATGTACCAAACTGGGTGGATAGAGTATACGACGGCGATTTGGCATGTGACCAGTATAACTGGTACGGAACATTATCTGGCGGATTCATAAACAGTATAATTGGAAACAAGGGCTGTAAGATAACTACAGATGATTTCGGATACAAGGTAATGGGCGGAGACGTATGGGTTTATACCGGTGTTACCTCAGTAAATGGAGACCAGTCAAATATTGGATTTGTAATGATGAATTCTCGAACAGGAGAAAGCAAATACTATAGTATAGCTGGTGCAGAAGAACACTCTGCTATGGAATCCGCGGAAGGTCAGGTTCAGAACTTAGGATATGAGGCATCCTTCCCATCTCTTATTAACATTGATGGAGTTCCAACATATATCATGGTGCTTAAGGACAATGCAGGTCTTGTTAAGATGTATGCTATGGTTAATGTGGAGAAGTACAATATAGTTGCTACTGGTGCAACCCAAAGAGAAGCACTTAACAGCTATAGAAAGCTTATGGTGGAAAATGGCATACTGACTAATTCCCAGACTGTAAGTGATGAGCTGCCAAATAAAACCATAACTGTAGAAGAGATAAGATACATAAATATGGATGATCAGACATATGTATATATTACGGCGAAGGACGGAAGTGTCTACAAACAAAACTTCGCTGAAAACGAAACACTTATCTTTATTCAGGAAAATGATAAGATAACTGTGTATTATATGGAAAATGAATCTGGAATCCATGATTTAGTTTCTTATGAATAGAAATTTGTTCTAAATCCATTGACAAACTCTCTTGAATTTGCTATTATATTCAAGCGTGTTGACGCATAACTAAATATCACCATAATTTGGTAGGATTTAGGCATTGGAGATGTACTCAAGTGGCTGAAGAGGCGCCCCTGCTAAGGGTGTAGGTCGTTCGCGCGGCGCGAGGGTTCAAATCCCTCCATCTCCGTTTAGTAGAATTTTGGTATTGACTTATTCAAATCTTTGCCATATAATCTACTTTGCGACTTGAAAAAGTCTATTTTAAAAACTTATATTCCTCCTTAGCTCAGTCGGTAGAGCACCTGACTGTTAATCAGGGCGTCGTTGGTTCAAGTCCAACAGGGGGAGCTTGTAAGGCGCGATCGCCAAGTGGTAAGGCCCCGGTCTGCAACACCGTTATCGCCGGTTCAAATCCGGCTCGCGCCTCTATATTTTTCTCACAAACCTTTGTTTATCAAGGGTTTGTGTTTTTTTTTATTAAAAACAACATCAAATTAGTAATTGTAGATAGCCCCAATACTTGATATAATAACCATATATGCGACGAGGTGAGTTATGAAAAATATTATTCTTGCATCCCAGTCGCCGAGACGAAAGGAGCTTCTTGCCCTTGCGGGTTATGATTTTCAGGTAATTACTTCCAATGTGGATGAGGTGATTACTATGGAAAAACCAGATGAGATTGCGAAGAGCTTGTCTAGTCAAAAGGCAGAGGATGTTTTTAATATAATTATGGATAGATATGGCAATAATCATATAGAGGACTATGTGGTTATTGGTGCAGATACCGTAGTTTCCGTGGATGGGGAACTCCTTGGAAAGCCTAAGGATAAAGAGGATGCCGTAAGGATGATTAGGTTGATTCAGGGCAGGAAGCATCAAGTATTTACGGGAGTAACTCTTGTTTCCATGGCTGAGGGAAAGCCTGCATCGATTAGCTTTCATGAGTGCACAGAGGTTGATGTGTATCCGATGGCAGATGAGGAAATTGCAAGTTATGTAAACTGTGAGTCGGTTTTGAAAACCAACTCAGATTTGCAAACTGAGGTACATTATGATTGGGCGGACAAAGCTGGTGGTTATGGAATTCAGGGAACATTTGCAAGATACATTAAAGGTATTAACGGAGATTATTACAATGTGGTAGGTCTTCCTATTGCACATTTACATCAGGAATTAAAAAATATAGTTTAAGTGGGGCGAGATAATGGCTTTTGATTGGGGAATTAAAAATATTGTAAAAGAGGAATGTCAGGTAATGTATGACCTTTGTATGCGAAGAGCAGCAAGTATAGGTCATGCTGATTATGTGCGCTCAAATGGAAAGATTGATTTGCAGGGGAATTTTAGGACGGATATGCTTAATTTCCTTGTATATCTGGCTTTTTCTGACGGAGTAGCAAGTAAGGAAGAAATCAAGTATATCAATACTTTGTTAGGGTTTCAGCTTTACGACCAGTTAGTTTTTGATTATGCAGAAAGATGGGATTTACGCTCAGAGAGACTTCTCGAGAATCCACCTCTTTCCCTAGAAGCCTTTGTTCGTTCTAATATAGGTCCTGAGACGGGAGAACTCTCCAATGGATATTATGATTTGATTACCCTATATATAACAACTTTCCACTACATAGGTAATGATTTTATTGCTTGCAATAACGAGACAAGAGATGGTGAGATAGAGGCTCTTTCTTCCTATATCAATATGCTTAGGGATAATGTGGAAGTTATTCGAGGTATGATTAGAGAGTACAAGCCAACTATAGCGTTCAAGCCGGGAAGCAAGGTTAAGCAGGAGGATAGACCTGAATATGCGCCATTTAACACCTGGGAAAATGAGATGTCAGACAAGGCTTACGGTGACATAGGAACTCCGAAGGCGAGATTTAAGCTTAATGATATGACAGATAATAATTCTAAGGATAAACAGGAGTTAGATAAAGAAACTAATCGTGGTTACGGTTACAATGATATAGCTGTGGATGATGAATACAGTGAAAGACGTGCCAAGGTAGCTCGCGTGGAAGACGAGAATGCAAAAGAGGTTATAAATGCTGAAAATACTGGTGAGCTTGAGGCACTTCTTAAGGAGCTCAACAATTTAACTGGTATGGACAGCGTTAAGAAGGAAGTTAACAATTTAGTTAATCTTCTTCGTATATGTAAGATTCGTAAGGAGAAGGGCTTACAGCTTCCTCCTACTACTAATCACTTGGTATTTCTTGGTAATCCGGGAACTGGTAAGACTACTGTTGCCCGTATTTTATCTAAGATATATCATGGCTTAGGTGTTCTTTCAAAGGGACATCTGGTTGAGGTTGACCGTTCAGGACTTGTTGCAGGATATATGGGTCAGACTGGTGAAAAGGTTATGGAAGTTGTGGAAAAAGCCAAGGGTGGCGTTCTTTTCATAGATGAGGCATATGCTCTTTCTTCTGGTAAGCAGGAGGGTGACTTTGGCCAGGAGGCAGTTGATATCCTCAATAAAGCCATGGAAGATTACCGAGATGACCTTATAGTTATTGCAGCGGGTTATCATGATGAGATGCAGGATTTCCTTGATGCAAACCCAGGTCTTCGTTCAAGATTTAACAGAACTATAGAGTTCCCTAATTATACAGCTAGCGAGTTGGTTACTATTATTACTAATCGAGCAGCGTCCCTTGATTATGAGTTTTCATCGGAGGCTATTGCATTTATTGAAGATAAGTTTGCTAAGGTACTGGCATGTCCACCTAATAACTTTGGTAATGCCCGTTCCGTTAGAAACTATCTTGAAAAGGCTATTAACAATCAGGCAAACAGACTCATTTCCTCCACAGAGCTTAATGAGGATGAGCTTATGACTATTACAGTGGCAGATGTGGAAAATGTAGTGTTGTCTTAGTATCGGAGAATATAATGAAAAGATACATTTCAGAAGGTATGACAGAATACCTTAAGGAAAATCCTGTGCCTTGGCATATGCCTGGACACAAGAGAAAAAAACTTGATATAGAATCTAAGAGTCCTATTGACCAAGCCCTTCATATGGCCATGGCGGTGGATGTTACAGAAGTACCAGGAACGGATGACCTGTATAATCCCAAGGACATGATTAAGGATTCCCTTGATAGTCTGGCAAAGGTGTATAAAACCTATGCCAGCTATTATCTTGTAAATGGGGCAACTGGTGGTATACTTACCGCTATTGCGGCATGTTTTAAAGGAAAGGGAGCATCGGCGGAAAGAAAAAAGATACTTGTGGCGAGAAATTGCCACAAGTCTGTTTATAATGCAGTGGAGTTGCTTGGACTTGAGGTAGTGTATATTTATCCAGAGATTATGGGTGTAGGTTGTGAAACCTGTCAGAATGAGCTTACGAACAATTGCTATTGTATGGAAGCGGATAATAAGTATAACCGTAAGTTTTTGCCCGACATAGAAGGTGCTATTAACCCAGCCAAGGTAGAAGAAATTTGTAAGGAAAATCCAGACCTTGGAGCTTTTGTTTTAACCAGCCCAACCTATGAAGGAGTAGTGTCAGACATTGAGGCAATAGCCATGATTCTTAAGAAATATGGCGTGAAGCTAATTGTAGATGAGGCTCACGGAGCACATTTCCCATTTATGGAGGATGCACCTAAGTCCGCCATAGAGTGTGGAGCGGATATAGTGGTGCAAAGTTTACATAAAACTATGGAATCCCTTACCCAGACTGCTATACTTCACGTGGTGGATGAGTCTTTGGACGAGGATGTTAGAAAATATTTGGCTGTATTTATGACTTCTTCCCCATCATATTTGTTTATGTATAGTATGGAGAAGGCTATAGCGACAGCTTGCAACAGGGATTATAAGCCTTATGTGGAAGCATTGGCAGAATTTAGAGGTAAGGTCAAGAAACTGCGTTATGTAAACTTGTTGGAAAAGTCGGATGCAGTTAACAATGGTGCTTTTGACTACGATGAAACTAGACTTGTGCTTACAACCAGCTTAAACAAATCTGCCTGCAAGAAAGATGCAACGGAGTACGGCGCTAGTTCCTACATAACAGGTACTTGGCTTGGATATAAGCTTGATAAGATTGGTAAGGTTGTGGTAGAGATGACAGGTACAGATTATGCGGTGCTTATCTCTACGGCAGCAGACAAGAAAGAGGATTTTGATTATCTCTATAGAGTACTATTGACTCTCGATAAAGAGATAGGTCTTATGGTTGGAGGAGATGAGAACTCTCTATCAACGGGTGAGAGATGTAGTGACGAGGGCGATGCATCGGGAAAAATATCACCAGATGAGATACTTAGATTAATAGGCACAAAAGCTGTGGATAATATATACGTGTACCCTCCAGGAAGTTATATGCTTACAGAGGGAGAAGTTATTACTGAACCTATTGCCCTTAAGCTCATAGAATATGTGGAGCAGGGAAAAGAGATACGAGGGAAGTTATTATGAAAGATTTAACAACTGGCTATCCAGCCAAGGTGATTATAAGATTTACCATACCTATTATGCTGGGATATATTTTTCAGCAATTATATAGTTTGGTGGATTCCAAGATAGTAAGTGAATACGTTAGTCCAGATGCTCTTGGTTCCATTGGAGCTACTGCGGTTGTATCAAATTTAATAATAGGATTTTTAAATGGTTTAACACAAGGTTTTACCATCCCTGTTGCCAACAGCTTTGGCGCTAAGGATATGGACAGACTCAGAAAAAATGTGGCAGGCACAATATTGCTTACTCTGGGCATGGCAGTGACCCTTACCGTTTTATCCCTTATATTTATAGAGGATATACTTATTGGACTTGGAACCCCTATAGAGATTAGACAGGATGCTCTTGATTATGTGAGGATAATACTGGCAGGAATCATTTTTAGTGCGGTGTACAATTGTAGCGCCAATATCCTTCGTGCAGTAGGTAACAGCAAGATACCTCTTTATTGTCTTATGGTTGCAGTTGTCGCAAACATAGGTCTGGATCTTCTCTTTGTCTGTGTATTTGAACAGGGTATAAAGGGTGCAGCTTACGCCACCATTATAGCTCAATCTATGTCGGCGTTTTCCTGTGCAGGATATCTGCTTGCAAAATATAAAGACATACTTCCAAAGGCCAATGATTTCAAACCATATGAAGGAATGTATGCAAATCTTATAACCACAGGTCTTTCCATGGGACTTATGGGTTGCATCGTAAATATAGGTACGGTAATTCTTCAGGGAGCTATAAATGACCTTGGAACCAATATAATTACAGCTCACACCGCTTCAAGAAGAGTGTTCGATATAATGTCAGTTACAGTTTATACCTTTGGTATAGCTATGACTACCTTTGTCAGTCAGAATATGGGTGCCGGAAAGCCTGAGCGAGTGCGTCAAGGTGTGCGCCATGCAAATATAATTGTTACAATAATTACTACAGTTCTTATTCTGCTTTGTTATGCATTTTCAAGACCTGTATTTGAGTGGATAACCAGTACAACTGACCCTGCCATAGTGGACGCCTCAGTTATGTATGCAAAGATTAGTATACTTTTCTTCTATGCATTAGGACCGCTGTTTGTATTTAGGTGTACACTTCAGGGTATGGGAAGAAAGATTGTGCCCCTTATATCAAGTGTCACAGAGATGCTTGTTAAGATTCTTTCAGCTATGTTCCTTGTTCCAGTCTTTGCCTACAAGGGAGTAGCCTTTACAGAACCAATTAGCTGGGTGCTTATGACTATTATACTTGCTACGGCTTATTATTCAAGGAAGCCAGAGGAGTATGTGAAAGGTACTGATGAACTAATATAAAAAATTTGAAAAGAGAATCATCTTGTGATGTAACAGGAAGATTCTCTTTTTAATTTAATCATTTAATAATTTAATTTTATCATTTTTGTCAAAATGATAAAATTAAATATGTTGACAAAATTAATCTGTATTGCTATGATTATCATGAAATATTAGAATTTGTCTAAATGAGGTGGTTGCTTTGAGAATAATGAATTACAAAGAGCGATGGAAAGAGTTACTTACACCAGAGATAGTTCCCTTATTAACGAAGATTCATGAATATAAGGGAGAGCAAGCTTTGTTTATTGAAGCTCATGCTGATGAATTAGAGTACTTGTTAGAAGTTGCTAGAATTCAAAGTACAGAAGCATCGAATAAAATAGAGGGAATATATACTTCTGATGATAGATTGAAATTAATAGCTTTAGACAAAACTATGCCAAGGACCAGAAATGAATTTGAAATTGCAGGCTATAGAGATGTGTTAAATATGATTCATAATAGTTATGAACATATTCCGATTAAACCATCTGTTATATTGCAGCTTCATAGAGACTTGAATAAGTTTAATTCTAGTAGTATGGGTGGCAAGTACAAAATTAATGATAATGTAATTAGAGAAGAAGATTCACAAGGTAATCAGAGAATTAGGTTTGAACCAGTTCCTGCATGGGAAACTCCAGATATGATTAATCAACTATGTGAAGAATATGACCAGATTATGATGGATGAATCAGCGGATCCATTATTGATAATACCAATGTTTATATTAGATTTTCTATGTATTCACCCATTTAGTGACGGTAATGGAAGAATGAGCAGATTACTTACCTTGTTATTGTTGTATCGTTCAGGATATATAGTAGGAAAGTACATCAGTATAGAAAAACTGATTGAAATTTCAAAAGATACTTATTACGAGGCACTGGAAGAAAGTTCAAAAAAATGGCATGAGGGTGAAAATAGCTATGAGCCATTCACCAGATATATGCTGGGCGTTATCGTAAATGCTTATAGAGAATTTTCTACAAGAGTGAATCTGTTGTCAACAGGAGATATGTCCAAGCCTGAGAGAATAAGACGTATAATTAAGGAAACCATAGGAACTATCACTAAGTCTGAGATAATGAAAAAATGCCCTGATATAAGTCAAGTAACTGTTCAACGAGCATTGGCTGACTTAGTAGCTAGTGGTGACATAGAAAAAATAGGTGGCGGAAGATACACAAAGTATATATGGAACTGGTCGAGAGGAGAGGAATAAATGATTACAGGAGAATTGAAAAATAAGATAGATAGTTTGTGGGACATATTTGCCGCAGGAGGATTGGTTAATCCTCTAGAGGTAATAGAACAGATAACATATCTAATGTTTATTCATGATTTGGATGATGCAGACAATATAAGAGCAAAAGAAAGTGCTATGTTAGGACTTCCTTTTAAGAGTATCTTTGCAGACGAAATAGAAATAGGAGATAGAAAGATAGAGGGAACCCAGCTTAAGTGGTCTATATTTCATGATTTTCCAGCGGCAAAGATGTACTCTGTAATGCAAGAATGGGTATTTCCATTTATCAAAACTTTGCACAGTGATAAAAATAGTGCTTACTCAAAATATATGGATGACGCCATATTTAAGTTGCCTACACCGCTGGTACTATCTAAGGTTGTAGATTCCTTAGATGAGATATACAGATTGATGGCAGAGGTAAAGGATGTGGATATAAGAGGAGATGTGTATGAATATCTTCTCTCCAAGATAGCACAGTCTGGACTTAACGGACAGTTTAGAACGCCAAGACATATCATTAGAATGATGGTAGAACTGATGCAACCACAGCCAGGGGACGTAATATGTGACCCAGCTTGTGGAACATCAGGTTTCCTCGTGACTGCCGGTGAGTACTTAAAGGAGAAATATAAAGAAGAAATATTCTTCAACAAAGAGAAAAAAGAGCACTATATGAGCAGAATGTTTTACGGATATGATATGGATAGAACTATGCTTAGGATAGGTGCTATGAACATGATGACTCATGGCGTGGATAGTCCATTTATAGAGTATCGTGATAGTTTATCAGATCAGAATCAAGATAAAGATAAATTCAGCTTGATACTTGCAAATCCACCGTTTAAGGGAAGTTTAGATGCAGAATCCGTATCAGGAGATTTGCTTAAGGTGTGTAAAACAAAGAAAACAGAGCTTTTATTCTTGGCATTGTTTCTTAGAATGCTAGAGGTAGGTGGAAGATGTGCATGCATAGTACCAGACGGTGTTTTATTTGGTTCTTCTACAGCACATAAAGCAATTCGAAAGGCTATCATAGAAGAAAACCGACTTGAGGCAATAATATCTATGCCTTCAGGTGTATTTAAGCCATATGCAGGAGTTTCAACAGGTATAATGATATTTACCAAAACAGGTCATGGTGGAACAGACAAGGTATGGTTCTATGATATGACTGCTGATGGTTTTAGCTTGGATGATAAGCGTACTCCAGTGTCAGAAAATGATATACCTGATATAATCGAGAGATACCACAATCTGAACAATGAAGTAGACAGAGAAAGAACAGAAAAGTCCTTCTTTGTACCAAAGGAAGAAATCGTTGAAAATGATTACGACCTTTCAATAAATAAGTACAAGAAGGTTGAGTATAAGGCGATAGAATATCCACCAACTGAGGAGATTATGGCGAGTATTAGAGAAATCGAAAAGCAGATTGCTGTGGAGATGGATGAGTTGGAGAAGTTATTGGAGTTGGATAAATAGATTATTTGTTAGATAACTGCTTTTATAAGCGGGGAAAGGAAGACAAATTCGGATTTGTAGGGATGAAGAGATGGATAAGGTGTATATAGAAGATTGTTGTGAAATACTAGATTCTATGCGAGTTCCTATTACAGCATCTGATAGAGAAGATGGTGATTATCCATATTATGGTGCTAATGGTATTCAAGATTATGTTGCGGATTATATT
>JAGBBM010000005.1 GCA_017938485.1 Lachnospiraceae bacterium | reverse complement strand
GGGAGAGGCATAATTCCAGAGGTAAAGGAGTTTATGACCTTTAAACAAGCTATAGAATATGCCAAGACCCTTGAGATGAACATCATTCCATATGAAGAAGCAGAAGGTATGGAATATTCTCGAGAGGTTATAAAAGATATCAAGAATCATAAGTCCTTAGGCATTTTTATAGGCCCGGAGGGTGGATTTGCCAAGGAAGAAGTGGAACTTGCTATGTCTATGGGCGCTAAGTGTATAACTTTAGGTAACAGAATACTTAGAACTGAGACAGCGGGACTTGCGGTGCTGTCTATAATTATGTTTGAGATAGATAATTAAAGGAGCAACTATGGAAGTATATTTTGATAATGCTGCAACAACAGCAGTTTATCCAGAAGTAAAGAATTTAATGATAAAGCTTTTAGAAGAGGATTATGGTAATCCTTCATCCCTTCATATGAAGGGGGTTGAAGCTGAAAGATACATTAAGCAGGCTACAACTCAGATTGCAAAGGAATTAAAGTGTCAGGAAAAGGAGCTTGCATTTACTTCAGGTGGTACAGAGTCTAACAATCTGGCTATTATAGGTGCTGCTATGGCTAAAAGAAGAGCTGGTAAGCACATAATTACCACTAACATAGAACATGCATCCGTATCGGCGACTATGGAGTTTCTTTCAAAGGAAGGTTATGAGATAAGCACTGTAGGTGTTAACCAGGATGGAACGGTTAATCTGGATGAACTAAAAGATACTCTTAGAGAGGATACTATTCTTGTATCCGTTATGTATGTTAATAACGAGATAGGTACGATTCAGCCTATAGAGGAGATTTCTAAGATTATTAAGGACTACAATCCATCTATACTATTTCATGTGGATGCTGTTCAAGCCTTTGGAAAGATAGTATTTTCACCTAAGAGATTAGGTGTAGATTTGCTTAGTATAAGCGGTCACAAGATTCACGGACCAAAGGGTTCCGGTGTGCTTTATATTAAGGATAAGACCTTGATTAGACCTATTATATATGGTGGTGGTCAGCAAAAGGCTATGCGTTCCGGTACAGAAAATGTACCGGCTATTGCAGGTATGGGACTTGCTGCAGAGCTTATGTACAAAGACCATGACAATAAGATGGCTCATATTAAGAAGCTTAAGGATACATTTGTAGAAAAGGTAACTGCTCTTGAAAATGTATACGACAATTCTGGTGAGGCACCTCACATTGCAAGTATTAGCTTTGTGGGGATTCGAAGTGAGGTTATGCTTCATGCCTTGGAGGATAAGGGGATATATGTATCAGCAGGTTCAGCCTGCTCATCCAATAAGCCTCATGTAAGCAATGTTCTTAAGGCTATAAACTTAGACAGTACCAAACTTGAGTCAACCCTTAGATTCAGCTTCTGTGAGACTAACACTATGGAAGAAGTGGATTACACTGTGCAAGTTATAGAAGAGATACTTCCGGTGTACAGAAGATATATAAGAAAGTAGCTTTGTATAATAATATAGTTGTTGTATAAGGTCAGATAAAAATTAGTAATTTTGAAACGGAGAATAATTATGAACTACAAAATGTTCTTAGTAAAATATGCTGAGATAGGTACAAAGGGTAAGAACCGTTATGTCTTTGAGGAGATAATGTGTAAGAGAATGCGTGCCCTTCTTAAGCATCACGGTAGCTTTGAGGTAAAACGAGAATATGGAAGAATCTTTGTGGAGGCACATTCTGACTATGACTTCGATGATGTGATAGCTTGCCTTCAGAAGGTGTTCGGTGTTGTGGGCATATGTCCTGTCGTAGTTGTGGAGGATACAGCTTTTGAAAGCATTTCAGCGGCAGTTGTTGAATATGTAGACAATGAGTTTGCACACAAGGACTTTACCTTTAAGTCTCATGCAAAAAGAGTCAACAAGAACTATCCTATGTCTTCTATGGAGCTTAACTGTGAGATTGGAGCAGTACTCTTAGACAAGTTCCCAGAGCTTAAGGTAGATGTGCATAGTCCAGAGATTATGATAAATGTTGAAGTAAGAGATGTGGCTTATATTTACTCTAAGACCATACCTGGCCCTGGTGGACTTCCTGTGGGAACCAATGGTAAGGGTATGACTCTTCTTTCTGGTGGAATTGACAGTCCTGTAGCAGCCTATATGATTGCAAAAAGAGGAGTGGAGCTTGAGGCGGTGTATTTCCATGCGCCACCATATACCAGTGAGAGAGCAAAACAAAAGGTTATTGACCTTGGTAAGCTTGTGGCACAGTATGCAGGACCAATTAAGCTTCATATAGTTAATTTCACAGATGTACAGCTTGCTATCTATGACAACTGTCCTCATGATGAACTTACAATCATTATGAAGAGAGTGTTCTATAAGATGGCACAGGACTTAGCTCTTGCAAATGACTGTCAGTGTATTATTACTGGTGAAAGTATTGGTCAGGTATCAAGCCAGACTGTACAGAGTTTGTCTGTAATTGACCTTGCAGCAGATAAACTTCCTGTTATGAGACCTTGTATCGGTATGGATAAGCAGGAGATTATAGATATATCTCAGAAGATAGGAACCTATGAGACCTCTATTCAGCCATATGAGGATTGTTGTACAACCTTTGTTGCGAAGCATCCTGTTACAAGACCTAAGCTTGATGCAATACTTGAGTCTGAAAAGGCATTGGTTGGAAAGATAGAAGAATTATATGAAAAGGCTATGGAAACTGTAGAAGTTGTATACTGCAGATAAAGATAGCCAAAATACATTTGTAGGAGAAAGAAATATGAATATTGAAAAGATAATTGCAGAAGAGCTTGGTGTAAAGGTATGGCAGGTTGAAAAGACCATAGAGCTTATTGATGAGGGCAATACCATACCATTTATATCGCGATATAGAAAAGAGGTTACAGGCTCACTTAATGACGAGCAGCTTCGTAATCTTGATGAAAGACTTACCTATCTTCGCAATCTTGAGGATAAGAAGGCTACAGTGCTTTCTACTATTGAGGAGCAGGGTAAGCTTACAGATGAGCTTAAGAAGCAAATTGAGGATGCTATGACTTTGGTAGCTGTAGAGGACTTATATAGACCATATAAGCCAAAGAGAAGAACTAGAGCTACTATAGCTAAGGAAAAGGGATTAGAGGGTCTTGCTAACATAATCAGCTTACAGATGACCACTAAGACTATCCTTGAGGAGGCAGAGGCTTATATATCAGAAGAAAAGGAAGTTCTTACAGCAGAGGATGCCATAGCTGGCGCAAAGGATATTCTTGCGGAAGTATATGCAGATGAGGCAGAGTACAGAACTGCAATAAGAGATATGACTAGAAAGAAGGGGCAGATTGTATCAACTGCAAAAGACCCAGAGGCAAAGTCAGTATATGAGATGTATTATAACTTTACTGAGAGTATCAGTAAGGCTGTAGGATATAGAATCCTTGCCATAAATAGAGGTGAGACAGAAAAGATACTTACTGTAAAGATTGAGGCGCCTGTAGAGGATATAGTAAGATACCTGAACAAGAAGATTATATATAAGCCAGAGCATGAAAGTAGCGCATATATAACTGAGGCAATAAGTGACAGCTATGATAGACTTATTGCTCCGTCTATTGAGCGTGAGATTAGAAATGAGCTTACTGAAATGGCAGAGGAAGGTGCTATAAATGT
>JAGBBM010000071.1 GCA_017938485.1 Lachnospiraceae bacterium | reverse complement strand
TGAGAGCATCGGCACCTATGAAAGCATTTATAGACCTTACATTTACATATTGGATGCCTCATAAGCCAAGAAAGTGTATGTTTTCCAAAAAGGCAGTGGTTATATCTACAGCCGCTGGAACAGGAATGAAAACAGCTATTAAGGATATTAGCAATACATTATTTTATTGGGGTGTCCCATATATAAGAGAATATGGTGTAGCTGTACAGGCAATGAGCTGGGAGCAGGTTGCTGATAAGAAGAAAGCTAAAATAAAAACTGATATTGTTAAGTTAGCCAATAGGATAAAAAAAGATAAGGTAAAAGTGGGATTTAAAACCAGATTTATGTTTGGGATAATGAGAATGATGCAGCTTAAAAATATGGGCTCTAGTGAGTCAGAGAAGGAATATTGGAAAGAAAAAGGCTGGCTGGATAAGGATAGACCTTGGAAGGAGTAAAAATATGGAGAATAACCAGATAAGATTATACAATTTAATTTTCCCAATGTGGTTTGCTTTAGCCGGTTTCCTAGTATACAAATTTAACTTTTCTATGCTTAAGAAAAATGAAGCTATAGGAGAGGATATAGCCAGATATGTGGCTAAGTGGCTGGCTATAATAACAGCTCCATATTTGATTATGATACCGATATATTTTTATTAAATGATAGGTTATTTCTTTCTAGATTATAATATTTGCTACATAAAAAGGTAAAAATACACATAAAATAGTAATAGTATTGAATAAATCGATGTGAAATGTTATAATGGCATTATTAAAAAATGTGTTAATACACAAAAAAAGGGAATGATAATATGGAGATTAAAAGAGACGCATACCTTGAACAATTAAAGATAAGAAAAGATAATGGAATGATTAAGATAATTACAGGAATCAGGAGATGCGGTAAATCATTCCTCTTATTTGTATTATTTAAGAAACACTTATTGGAGAGTGGTGTAGATAATGACCATATAATAGAGATTGCCTTAGATGGTATTGAAAATGAGGAGCTTAGAGATCCAAAGAAGTGTTATCAGTATATTAAAGAACGGGTGGTAGACGGGCAGAAGTATTATCTTCTGTTAGACGAGGTACAGTTTTTGCCACGATTTGAGGAAGTGCTTAACAGCTTGCTTCGTATCAGCAACATTGATGTGTATGTAACTGGCAGTAATTCTAAATTTTTATCCAGCGATATTGTAACTGAATTTAGGGGCAGAGGAGATGAAATTAGAATATATCCTTTATCCTTTGCTGAATTTTATGCAGTTTATGGTGGAGATTATGAAGATGCTTGGGATGAATATATGACTTATGGTGGACTTCCACAGGTCGTTCAATTTTCTGTAGAACGTCAAAAAGTAGAGTACCTAAAAAATATATTTTCCAATGTATATATTAAAGATGTCGTAGATAGAAATAGGATTCAAAATGTTGATGAAATTGGAACATTGGTGGATATTCTTGCTTCTGCTATAGGTTCACCTACTAATCCAACCAAAATATCAAATACTTTCAAAAGTGAACGAGGTATAAATTATAGTAATAAAACTATATCCAACCATATAGATTATCTTACGGAGGCTTTTTTGATTTCCAAAGCAAACAGATATGATATTAAAGGTAGAAAATATGTAGGAGCAAATCTGAAATACTATTTTTCAGATATAGGACTTAGAAATGCCAGATTGAATTTCAGACAGCAGGAGCCTACTCATATTATGGAAAATATTGTTTTTAATGAGCTATGTATCAGAGGTTACAATGTGGATGTTGGTATTGTAGAAATGTATGCAAAAAATAACGAAGGCAAAACCATTCGAAAGCAGTATGAGGTTGATTTTGTAGTCAATCGGGGTAGTCAAAGATATTACATTCAGGTGGCTTATGACATTACTTCTGAGGAAAAGCAGATACAGGAACTTAAATCACTTCGCAATATTCCGGATTCATTTAAGAAGATTGTTATAGTAAACGGAACGAAAAAACCATGGAGGAATGAGGAAGGCTTTGTAATTATGGGAATGAAATATTTTTTACTTAATGTGGATAGTTTGGAATTTTAAGGCTTGGTACAATGAGATAAGATTCGTTCTATAAAGAAAAATGAATATTTGCCGATATACAAAATGATAGAGTATAGGTAAACGGATTTACCACGTATGATACAAGGAGGTATTAGTATGGATTTAGGTGCAATTATTAATAGTACAACTACAGCAGGTAATACTCATGCTACTAAGGAAACGAAACAGGCTGATGAAGTAAAAAAGTATGGCGTGACTGGTAGAACCATTGGTCAGGCTAAACTTAGTGAAAATGCAAAGAAGTATTATGAGGAATTAAAGTCTAAATATCAAAACATGGATTTTATTTTGGTGAGCAAAGATATGAAGGAAATGGCAAAGGCAAATGCCGGAAGCTTTGCAAATCCTCACAAAATGGTTGTTTTGATTGATGAAGAAAAGATTGAGCGTATGGCAACGGACGAGCAGTACCGTAAACAGTACGAAAGTATTATTGCTTCAGCACAGAATAAATTGCCGGAGTTAAAGCAGTCTCTTAGTAATTCTGCAAATGTCAAGGGATTTGGTATGCAGGTAAATGATAATGGTACAGCTTCATTTTTTGCAGTAATGGACAAGTCTTTTAAACAACAGGCGGACAAATTGGAAAAGCAAAGAGCCGAGAAAAAAGAAGAAAAGAAAGTGGCAGAGAAAAAGGCAGAAAAGAAGGAGCGGGAAGAACAGCTTGAGGAGAAAAGGCTTGAGCGTAAAGATAAACAGGACGTAGTAATTACGGCAAACTCTATTGACGAGTTGATTAAAAAGATAGAGGATTATAACTATTCACAGATGGCAGATACTGTAAAGACAGATGCTGAAAAATATCTTGGAACAAGGATTGATTTCAAGGGATAGGAGTCAAGGAAATATAGTAAGAAAAACAAGTCATTAGTCGTTTTATGCTGTTGATATAAAAAGAAGTTAATAAATGCCGATATATGTTATAGCTAAGGATGGCGTCTATTTTCAAAGGATTGAATGTGAAAATAGACGCTATTTTTGCGTTAATATAAATAAGTCGCTTGGGCCTTTCTGGGGAGCGATGTAACCCTGACTGACAGACGGGTTGCGGAAAGGAGAATTATGCAGGTAGGAAGTAGTGTAGAAAACAGGTATTATACATTTTATCAAACGAATAGGGGTGCAAAATATTGTGCTTGTTTTACACAAAAAGAAGATGGAAAACTGACACCAAGTGAAACAACAGAAAATCCTGGATTTGCTGAGTTTGAGGATTACCAGGAATTTCACAAAGCTTGGATGTCTCAGGGAATGAAAACAGCATTTCATTTTAATGCTGCAAAGCATACCGAAGCAGTGTCTATAGCTGAAGTAGAAGATGAAGGAGAGTTTTTAGGTCTTACTATGGTTCAGGAGGAGGGACAGTCTGTTACATATGGTATGAGAGCAATGCTCAGTGAAAAGTCCACAGTAGATAATCCTATTGTGCAGGTGGTTTCTAATCTTGGTGGTAAGCGGGTAATCTATAATGTAGAAGTTAATAAGGTAAATCCTAGTAATGCTACAAATCTTGAGATGTTTGCATTGTTAAATTATACTGACAAGATAGGAATTACAGACGGAGGAACCTTTGGCTCTCATCAGCAACTTGAGGTATATGGAGGAAATGCAAGCAGTATTGGATATTGTGGTAGCCTTTCAGGAGAAGATGTTTTTTTGAATGAGAAATTCGACTGGACATCCATCATGGAGAAGATGGTACAGGTATACAAGGACGCCGGAATAGAGAATCAGGCAGAGGATTGTAAAGCGTTGTTTGACTTTTTTTCTACATATGCAAAGAAGAATGAAGTAAAAGAAAATATTGCAATTGATTTTTCACGCTTTGCACCCAATGCTCCGGAGAAAGTAAAACAGGCATTTATGGAAGCCGCTGAAGAAACAGGGCACAAGGAAGGTGAGAGAATGGATTACCTTTCCCAAGTTTTTATATATCAGGTAGAAAACAGACACAATGGTGTGGCAGAATACAGGGATGTATTTGGTGGTTCCGTAGCATCTGCATTACAGGCAGCAAGAAAAATACTTTATGACTTGGAAAATCCTCTTATGCCATTAAGCCAACGTGGAGAAAATGTTGCTAAGTATATAGATCAGGAAAAACAATTTTACAGGGCTTTTATTGTAAAACTGGAAGGTTTAACAGGTGTATATAACACTGATACAGAGGAAACAAAGGATTATGCAAAAATTTTGGAAGAAAATATAAATGAGATTTTTGCAAAAATTCAGAATGGGGATATGGAAACCTCATATCAGATTGGCTCACAGTCTTTTACAGAAAAGGAGTGGGAGGAGTTCATAGATAAATTTGATTCCGCCCAGGAGGCAATTCAGGAACTTATGAAGGAGGAGCAGGCTAGAAAAGAGGCAGAGGAAACCAGAAAGGAAGATGTGTTTACGAATGATGCAAGTACTTTATTAACCACAGAATCTACATCTTGTGTGTATGAAACTGTTGATCCAGAGGATGACGATATCCGTTATATTACATGGTATACTGAAGAAGGCATTTTCTGTAGAAAAGCGGGACAAACTGAAGGATATGAATGGTCTATTATCTTTGAAAATAAGGAACAGTATGATAAAGTGATGGAATTTATCGGACAGTTTCCGTCTGACTGGAATATGCGTTTTGCAGCTCATGAGAATTTCTGGAATGATTTTCTGAATGATGAGATTGACATAGAAGGTTTTATGGAGTTTATCAATGGAACAAATAAGGGAGTTCCTGATTATTCCATTACTGTGGGTGATTCCATGTATATCGACAAAGACAAGATGCAGTGGGCTAAATATACCAATCCGTTAGGAGCCAGATTCTATACGGCAGAAGAGATGCATCAGATGCAGATGGAGATTATTGCTGCGAATGAAGAAAAATTGAAAGAGTATACAGAAGTTGCTGGAGTAGAAAAAGTATCTGTGGAGAGTATGTTAAAGGCGAAATATCCAAACATTGTTTACAATGTAGGAGATGCAACAAGTAGCGATTGGCGTACCAGAAATGATTATCCTTTTGAAGCATTATTTAAAGAGGGTGAGAAGTCCACAGAGCTGATAGAGAATTGGAAACCGACAGGTGTGGGTCCAAAAAATCAGAGACATTTAGCAATTCCGCCAAACAGTAAGGCTGTTATGATTCATCCGAAGGCACAGGAGCGTATGGAAAACGATCCGGAATTTGCAAAAGAGGTCATGGAGCGTATTGAGAGTTGGTGGGCATATGATATTGCCAGAAATGAAGCTATTTTGCCAGGATGTACAATCGGAATGTCTCAGGCCATTGCTATTGGAGAAGATGGAGAAATTGCGAATGTTCTTGCAGGTGGTGGAAGTGATACTATGCGTAGCAATAAGCAAAAGACTGGTAATGAAGAAGATGAATATGATTGGTGGATGGAGCGAATGGCTCGCCATGCCCTCTATATGCAAATTTGGCTTGAAGGAAAGTCGGATATTAGTATGAACAATATACATGCGATGCAGTCTGGGCAGTCGGCAGAAAGAGAAATATATAGTATGCTTCAGAATGGCTTGAGAGAAAAGCTGGGTGATACAATTTGTGGTATGCCGACGGATGAAGTGATACAGCAGACTTTTGCAGACATAGACAGATGTCGTGGGATTAGAAGCACTATGATGATGTAGGAAAAGGTTTTTTTATATATGAGTGCCATTGAGGGCTTTTGCAGTCCTGAAGTTCAGGCAGAAATCAATGCGTTAGCACCTATTGCGTCTTCTATGGAAGTATTAAGAACAACATATTCTAAGAAAGATGTGTGAAAGAACTCACACATCTTTTTTAGTGCCACTAACCATCAAATAAGTGTCACTTACCCATCTAACCCTTGTCATTAAGTAAACTACTTGATAAAATCAACCTATACCAATTAGGGAGGAAATAATGAAGTATACCATTAATCATATATCTACCGGTGAGAATGAGGTAATATTTAATTACACTGATATGAACCAAGAGGTAGAACGAATAATTAATTTTATAAAGGGCGAGCGAACTAAACTTATCGGATGGAGTGATAAGGAGCAGAGGCTTATCGATAGCAAAGCTATACTCTACATAGAAACTGTGGATGGAAAGACCTTTGCTTATACTGAGGAAGATGTTTTAAGACTTGAATATACCTTGAGCCAGCTTGAACAGTTGCTTAATGATATTAATTTTTTCAGATGTAGCAAGTCTATGATAATAAACATTGACAAGGTGGATAGTCTGAGAAGTCTACCATCGAACCGTATAGATGCTCAGATGGTAAATGGAGAACATATTATGATTTCACGTACCTATGCATCAGATTTTAGAAGAATACTTAGGAAAGGAGCACAGTATGAATAAAAAGAATAATGGATTAACCAGATTAGAGAAATATCTGTTAGAAGAAATAGGCGTAGAATTCAAGGCTTGTATATATTTCTTCTGTTATTTGTTTTTTTACAGTATGTATAAGCTTCTTGGAGGTAGTACCAATGCAAGTATAATTCACATGGCTGAGATGATATTTTTAACCTATGTAATGTGCTACATTCAGATATATTTGATGAAGAACTTTGACGAGGGTGAAGAGTTTAGGCTGAAGGAGCTTCTTCTTAGTATGTTGTGTGGAACTATTTTTACTATAGCATCCTGGTTCTTTGACTGGTTTGATAAAAATATACCGGTAACCGTAGGTTTTTTCTTATTTGTAGTATTTGCATATTTTTGTGGATTTTTGGTATATAAGATTAGAAGAACCTTAGAGTCTAAGGCGTTAAATAATGACCTTAAAGCATTTAAGGAAAGGGGAAAAGTAAATGAGTAAGGTAATAGAGATAGAAAACTTAACAAAATACTACGGCAAACATCGTGGAGCAGAGGATGTGACATTTTCTGTGGAAGAGGGAGATATATTCGGATTTTTAGGGCCTAATGGAGCAGGAAAGTCAACCACAATTCGTTCAATGCTTGGTCTTATACATTATGAACAGGGAAATGTAAAGATATTTGGCAAGGAACTTAAATCCGCCAAGGAAGAGATACTGTCTCAAGTAGGTTATATGCCATCAGAAGCTATGTTTTATCCGGATATGAAGGTAAAAGATGTAATAAAGATGGCTGCAGATATAAGAAAGCTTGATTGTAGTGAGGAGGCAGCTATGCTCTGTGAAAGACTTAAGGTTGACACAGAAAAGAAGATTAATGAACTTTCTCTGGGAAATCGTAAGAAGGTAAGCATAGTTTGTGCTATGCAGCATAAACCTAAGCTTTTTGTTTTTGATGAACCAACTAGCGGTTTAGACCCACTTATGCAGACAGAGTTCTTTAAGCTTATCAATGAGTATGTGGAACAGGGTGCAACTTGTATGCTTTCAACTCATGTACTGTCAGAGGTTAAGAATTACTGTAAGAATGTAGCTATAATGAGAGAGGGTAAGCTCATTAAGGTAGATACTGTTGCAGAGATTACTAAAACCAATGCAAAAAGAATTAAGATGATAAGAGATGGCAAGCAGGAGAACTTCTTGTATAAGGGAGATTTGAATAAGATTGCAGATGAATTAGTAGGTCACAATATAGAGGATATCTTAATAGAGGATCCTTCCTTAGATGAGATATTTATGCACTATTATGAGAAGTAGGAGGTAAAGTTATGTCAACTATATATAAGCATGAAATGAAATTATTATATAAGACATTTTTAATATGGACCCTGGCAGTTGGAGGCATGTGTTTTGTATGTATATTGCTTTTCAACTCTATGAAGGATACTATGTCAGGTATGGCTGAAAGCTTCTCACAGATGGGAGCATTTGCAGATGCTTTTGGTATGAGCCAGTTAAGTATCGCAACATTGGCAGGATTTTATTCTACAGAGGTTGGAACTATACATAGTCTTGGCGGAGCAATGTTTGCAGCTATAATTGCCACAGTGATGCTCTCAAAGGAAGAGGATGGACATACCAGTGAGTTCTTATTTACACTTCCTATATCAAGAAAGAATGTAATATCTTCAAAGCTTTTTGCTGTGATTACAAATGTGGTTGCCTTCAATGTAATCTCTGTGGGAGCATATACACTAGGAATTGTTATTTTAGGCGAGGACATAGATTTCGGTAGATTCTTCTTGTATCACGGTATGCAGCTACTTATGCATCTTGAGATGGCTGGGATTTGCTTCGGAATATCAGCATTTATGAAGAAAAATAAACTGGGCTTAGGGCTTGGAATAGTAATGATATTCTATGCCTTTGACCTTATGGCTAGAATGATACCGGACCTTAAGGATTACAAGCTACTGACTCCATTTTCATATTCAAATGCAGCAGATATATTTAGCACAGGAAATGTGGAAGTAGGAGCTTTGGTACTTGGAATGATAGTAATGGTGGTAGGCGTAGTTGTAGCCTATGTTAAATATGACAAGAAGGATTTAGCGGCGTAGAACATTAATTTTTATCGTTGTTCAAGTTCGGTATAATTCCAATCTGGATAGATCATATTTGATTCTTCGGGTTCGCCAACATATATTCTGTAGGAATTTCTATATGGCAAAAATCCAACAAAAATCTTGTCACCATTTGAGAGCTTTGTCTTGAAATCTTCTCCAAGGATTTCTTCCATTTTGTTGTAAGGGGCAGTATCGTTAGCGTGAATTAATTCTAATTCCAAAATATACCATTGTGCTGCATTACTTCCTAATGAATATACATATTCTGATTGTACAATTGTTTCACACATTGATTTGACTTGTTCAATCTTTTCATAATCACTTTCAATTTTTTCAGCTTGCATAGTTTTTATCTGGTTGTAAATAAAGAATCCAATTAACGCGATAATAGCTAAAGTAAGTATTTTTTTCATTTTATAGTCCTCATATATTCAATAAATATTAAAATAATATTAGCATATTTTTTGTATAACAACAATTATACTTTTTGTTAAATACGCAGTTAAAAGTTAATACAATAAGGGTGTGGATAGAGAAACTTAGAGGTATATAAGATTGACCGTAGTATATCTGTGTGTTACTATTTTCTAAAAATAATCATATGGGGGAGGATTAATTATGGGAATGTGCATGTATCAGTAGTGATACCGGCACACAATGAGGAAAAATATGTCAAGAGATGTATTGACTCAATCAAAAGAGCGGCCAAGGTCTTTAGGGGAAATGTAGAGATTATTATTGTATGTAACAGATGTGATGATAGAACAGCAGAGATTGCTATGGATAATGGAGCAGTCGTTATAGAAAATGAAGATAAGTGTATTGCCCTTGTGAGAAACGCTGGAATTAATGCAGCTAAGGGTAGAGAGAAAAATTTGAATTTTTCGGAGGAATATTTATGAGAAAGTGTATACGATGCGGAAGCGAAATGAAAGAAAACTGTGCCATCAAAATTAAAGGTGCAGGATACGGAATTGTTATGTCATCTGATGAAAACAAACTTTTTGGAGGTAGAATGGGCGAACCTAAAGTTGCAATTTGTCCAGCGTGTGGTGAGGTGTCCATCTATGTGGAAGACCTCGACAAACTGAAGTAAATACCAAATTTTAGGTTTACGCTGTACTCGCCATGCCGACAGACTCGCAAGCAAGCTTGCTCGTTGTCGCGGCGTTCGCCGTATTGACCACTGTCTAAATATGCTCTTACGTGTGCAAGCACCCGACGAGCAGTATTTAGCCACTGTCCAGCATGGCTCATTGCTCGCGCAAATTTCAGTTATATTAAGCTGTTAATGGAAGAACGGAGGCGATAATATGTCGGATAAAAAAGCATTGCTTGTAATTGATATGCAAAATGATTATTTGTGGTATAAAAGAAAGTCTATGTTTTTATATGATACAGCCATGCTTACTAGTAATGTAAACAAAGCTATAGATTCCTATAAGGAAGACGGGTACGACATAATATATATTAAGCATATTTTATCCAAGCTTATGTGGGGTGTTGGATTTTCAATTAAAGGAACTGAAGGTGCCCAGCTTTACACGGGACTAAATATTGTGTCGGATTTGATTTTTGAAAAGAATCATTCAGATACATACACTGCTAAAGCATTTAGGGAACATATGAAAATACAAGGCTACAAAGAGGTGGTTCTCTGCGGTCTTGATGAATGTGGTTGTGTAGGTGCTACTGCAAAGGGTGCTGCTAAGACTGGCATTAAAGTTAGAATGTTGACAGATTGTATAGGAAGAAGATTTCCAGAGAAAAAGATAGCAAAGATGAGGCAACAACTTAAAGACTTGGGTGTGGAGTATATTTGATGTGTTGACAACTAAAAAAAGTAGTGGTAATATTAAAAGAGAATAATGATTCACTATTGCCAACGGGAGATGCTATGCAAGTACAAAAGGATTACATTCGAACAAACATATTGGAGTCAGCTTTGGAAGAATTCAGTTCCAAAGGATTTCGTATTGCCACAATGAGTTCTATTGCAGAACGTTGTAATATTAGTAAAAGTAATCTGTATCGTTATTTTTCGTCTAAGGACGATATATGTCATGAGCTTTTGAAACTACCGTCTGTGGAAATAAGGAACATCTTGAGTGTTCTAACTGGTACTAAGCTACTTGTTTATTCTAATGATGAAATTGCACTGAAAATGACAGAAGCACTTTTTCCTGTTATGCTTAAATTCAGGAAGGAAATATTGATAATTTTAAGTCCTGATGCTCCGGATGAAGGTGTTAAACTTAAAGAAATGGTGGAACAGGAGCTGATGAAGAATTTCAATGCTTTTGATTCTCAAAGAACACCTGAGGGTTTTTCTAACTCTCTAGTAAAAATGCTGATGGCAGGTATTGAGAGTATTTTAATGAATCATATATCAGATGAAAATATGAAGGAGCAGCTTAATTCACTTTTACGCTATCATGTAAGGGGAGTACTTGCTTTTTCTGCTATTAGGATTGAGTAATGGATAATTAAATAGTAAAGTAAAAAAAGGGATTTAATTCTCTTTTTTTATATAATAAAAGCGACTAATGAGTCGCTAATAAAAATAAAAGGAAGGGTAATTAGATGAATAAAGTAAGACAGTTTGAGGTTGACTTTGTAAAGTTTTCTGCTATTTTTTTTATGATTTGTATTCATGTTTATGAGCAACTTGGAGGGTATGATTACAAGCACTTGTTATCAACGTCTTTTTTCCGTAATATCGTTGAATTCCTTGGGGGACCTATGGCGGCTCCGGTATTTATGTTTGCTATGGGAATGGGGATGGTGTACACTAGTCATAATTCTCCAGAAGAGTTTATCAAGCGAGGGTGGAAATTGCTATTTCTTGGATTTGCTTTGAATTTTTTCAGAGAAACTCTTCTTGAGATTTTGGGAAATCTCATACTTGGAATGGATTACAGCTTTGATTATATATCAGATGGCTTTTTGAATATTGACATTCTTCATTTTGCTGGTATGACCTTCCTTATTGTAGGATTAATGAAGAGAGCAAAAATTTGTACAGGTATGATGGTGGTTATAGGTGTATTGCTACAGGCCGTTGGTATGTGGGCTTCACGTTTAAGTTTTTCATCAGTTATTCCTCGCAATCTTCTAGGACTTTTGTTACCTACAGGAGAAAAGGTGGCATTTCCTTTTACACTTTGGTGTTTATACCCACTATTAGGAATTGTTTTTGCAGAATATTTACAAAAAGTATTGGATAAAGATAGATTTTATCGTATGCTTATTCTAGTTAGTGTTGTGACTGTTGTTGCATTTACTTCTGCTCTTTGTTGGATAGGCTATGATATTAGATACATTTATGCATTGGTTGATAATTCATATTATCATCAAACATTTATAAGTGTGCTTTGGATTGTACCATTTGTCTTGATTGCACTTGGTTTAAGCCATTTTCTGTTTGGGAATATAGAGCAAACAAAGGCTGGGAAATTTATAGGCTTCTGTAGTCGTAATTTGAATGTGATTTATATTATTCAGTGGCTAATTATTGCATGGATAGTAGCATTTTTAACTGCTTTTAACAAGACGGCAAATCTTTGTGGGATTGAGATTTTTCTAGTAGGTTTAATGATATCAGCAATGGCTATTGGGGTTACAGTATTATGGAAAAGAATTAGAAAGTGACAAATATAGAGGAGGAATGCGTGATGAATGAAATAATGATTGGTACCTGGGCCTGGGGAACGGGAATAAATGGTTCCTCAATGATATTTGGAAAAAAACAGAATCCAGAAATCTTAAAGCAAACTTTTAAGGAAGCAGTAAAGCTTGGTTTTACAAATTGGGATACAGCAGCAGTTTATGGTATGGGAAGTTGTGAAACCCTTTTAGGAACTATGATAAATGAGCAGAAAGGTATATTTATTTCTACAAAATTTGCACCGGGTAAAAAATACAAGAAGGGTGCGTTAAGTAAATCCTTTGGTGAAAGTATGAAGCGTCTAGGAAGAGATAAGGCGGATTTATTCTGGATTCATGTGCCAAATAATCTTGAGCAAAATCTAAAGGAGGCGATTTCGCTTATAAAAAGTGGCAGTATCCTAAGGATTGGAATATCTAATGTTTCATTGAAACATATTAAAATTGCTGAAAGGGTATTGCAAAATGAAGGACTTAAATTAGATGCGGTGCAGAATCATTTTAGTCTTCTTAGGAATGACCAGCAGCCTATTATTGATTACTGTAATTGCAATGGAATCAGATACTATGCATATATGGTTTTAGAACAGGGTGCTCTTTCCGGTAAGTACAGTGCTAATAATCACTTTCCAACCTTTTCTTCAAGAAATATTTCTTTTCCAAAAAGTAAATTTTTAAAAATACAAAAATTACTTAATGTTATGAAAGATATAGCGGACAAATATGATATTGATTCTTCGCAGATTCCGATTCTTTGGGCAATCAGTAAAGGTGTGGTACCTATTATTGGAATTACAAAGCCTTCTCATGCAACAAAGCTTGCTACGTCTATGAATATTTCTCTTACAGAGGAAGAATTGGATTTGATTGAGAAAGAGGCAACTGCCATAGGTATAAGGCAACAGGGAAGTTGGGAACCACAATAGTTTTAGATTGGAGAGATACAATATGAATGAAAATGATTTTAAAATATTAAATTTACATACAAAAATCGAAAGAAATAAAAAACTATCAAAACAATTGAAGGTAGTAGCTTTTGCATGTTTGTTTTTTTCTATCTGCTATTGTCTTGGTGCGAAGAATATAGAAAATATAGATAAAGGTAATGTTATAGCAGTGAACCTAGTATGGATTATTTCAGTTATTGTTTTGATTGGGATTTATGTTAAGGATTCATATTGTGTCAAAAATAATAAAGATTGTGAGTTAGATATTTATAGGTTGGAAGTTGAAGATTTAAACGATAGGAAGGAAATTGCTAAAATTACAGGAGAAATATTGCCGGACAATGTATTAAATAGAAAGATTGATATGCCTAATGAGAAAGTATCATTGCCAATCATTTATTACAGTATTCTGTTGGGAATAGATATAATCTTAAGAATTTACTTATTAATTAATAATATTTTGTAGTTATAAAGAACTTCATCGATGTTGAATCGATGGAGTTTTTTTATGGTGTGTTAAATATTTTAAGAAAATATACATAATATCAAGCTTTACCAGATGGATGCTACAGATATGAAATTTAAGGATAGTTGCTTTGACAAAGTTTCTATAGCTTTGGTTCTACATGAGATAGATGAAGAGCTGTCCGATAAGCTTATATTAGAAGCAAAGAGAGTACTTAAGGATGATGGTATAATGTTTGCGCCTACATTTATTCATGGAGAGGGTGTAGGTTTTAAGCTAAGAACAAAATTAATAGAATTGTTTGGATTTAAAGCATTTATCAAGCCTACAAATGATGAGTTTAAGAAGTTTATAGAAAGTAATGGATTTAAGGTAATGGAATATGATAGAGTTGGAAGTAAGCTGGCACCTATTTGTTGTATGATAGCGAAGAAGTAAGGAAGAAGAATATAGATAATTTACATATGTATATTTATTGTGTGTTTTTGTTGTTAGATACAAACATTTGTATTATAATTCTATTGATTAAATCATGCCCTTGTTTGATGGGCTTATAAGGAGAAGTAATGAACATTTTAGTACGAGAATACACAGAAAAAGATTTACCTGAAATGATTGATATATGGAATGAAATAGTAGAAGAAGGAATCGCATTCCCTCAGGAGAAAACTCTTGATATAGTTAGTGGAGGGGATTTTTTTGCTTCTCAGACCTATACTGGAGTAGCTGTAGACGAGGCTACTGATAAGGTATATGGACTTTACATATTACATCCCAACAATATTGGCAGATGTGGACATATCTGCAATGCCAGCTATGCTGTAAGTTCTAGCAGTAGAGGTTTGCATATAGGTGAAAAATTAGTTTTGGATTGTATAGAGCAAGGCAAAACTAATGGTTTTGGTGTGCTACAGTTTAACGCGGTGGTTGACATAAATACCCATGCCAGACATTTATATGAGAGGTTAGGTTTTACTCAGCTAGGTGTGATTCCAAAGGGTTTTAGAATGAAGGATGGACATTTCGAAGATATATGTCCCTACTATCGTGAATTATAGTATAGTCTTTAGAGCATTTTCATTAATTTGCTTGCAAATGTTTAACTAGGAGATGAAAATTATGTGGAAAAATTTCAAGAAAAAGTTCATTGGCGATAGAAACTTTTATAGATACATATTGCTCTTAGCCCTTCCTATGATTGCCCAGAATGCCATTACAAGCTTTGTCAGCTTTCTGGACAATATTATGGTTGGTAAGATTGGTACTGAGCAGATGTCTGGTGTTGCTATAGTTAACCAGCTCATATTTGTGTTTAATATAACTATATTTGGTGCGGTGTCCGGCGCAGGAATATTTGGAACTCAGTTTTATGGTAAAGGTGACTATAAAGGCCAGAAGTATGCATTTAGGTATAAAATGTATGCAACTATAATAATTACCACCATTGCAGTTTTGTTGTTTAAATTTGCAGGCACAGAGCTTATTAATCTATATCTGGCGGAAAGTCAGGATGTGGGAGATATAGAGCTTGCCTTAAAATATGGTGAAGAATATCTGGGGATTATGACCATTGGTCTTATTCCTTTTGCTATCGGACAAACATATATCAATTCTATACGAGAAACGGGACACACATTTATTCCAATGGTAGCGGGAGTTGCTGCCATGCTTACAAATCTTGTTTTAGATATAGTTCTCATCTTTGGTATAGAGGGATATATACCGGCTATGGGAGTTAAAGGTGCGGCAATTGCTACTGTAATTTCAAGATTTATTGAGTTTTTCATAGTTATAGTGTGGACTCATACACATACGGAGAAGAACCAATATATTAAGGGGGCATATAGTGGTCTTAGGATACCGGGAAATATATTTAAGGATATATTTATAAAGGGAACACCACTTATGATAAATGAGCTTCTTTGGGCAGGTGGTGTAGCTGTTATAGCTCAGTGTTATGCTGTAAGAGGTATAAATGTTGTGGCAGCACAGAATATTTCCTCTACAGTAACAAATCTGTTCAATGTGGTTTTTGTGCAACTAGGTTCTTGTATTGCCATAGTTGTAGGTCAGCGTTTAGGTGCTGGACTTATAGATGAGGCAAGAGATGCGGCTAGAAAAATGATTTTCTTTAGCGTTATATGTTGTGTGGGTATAGCTGCGATTATGATTATTGTGGGAAGATACTTCCCTAATATATACGAAACAGAAGAGAGTATCAAAGAATTAGCCAGAACATTTATAGTTATATCAGCCCTTATAATGCCAGTAAGTGCATTTTGTCATGGATGTTATTTTACTCTTAGGTCAGGTGGTAAGACTATAATAACCTTTATATTTGATAGCGTGTTTATGTGGGGGCTGGTAATTCCTCTTGCAACAATACTTGCTAAGCACACTACACTTGGAATAGCGGTGGTGTTCCTTTTGGTTCAGTGTATGGAGATTATAAAGTCTATAATAGGATTCTTTATGGTAAAGAGTGGAGTATGGTTGAACAATATAGTTGATGATAAGTGATGGGTAAGCAATGATAGGAGGGTTATATGTCTCAAAATGTAATGATTACAGGAACTGGTAGAAGCTATGCACTGGGATATAATATGGTGCTTAGATACCTTGAAAATGGTGACAATGTTATAGCCACAGTAAGAAAAGAATCAAAAGAGCTTAATAAATTAAAAGAAATTTATGGAGACAAGCTTTTAGTTGCAACTATGGATATAGGTGATACAGATTCTGTGAATATGGCTAAAGACCTAGTAGAAAAGCACTTTGACCATATTGATTTACTCATAAACAATGCTGTTACGGTTTCAGAGGATTGTGATAAGGAATTCTTTGATACGAATTTGGATTATATTGCTCACACCGTGGATGTAACCGCTGTAGGCCCCCTTAGGGTAATTAAGGCATTTTATCCGCTGCTGATTCAAGGCGAGAAGATGTCTCTTGTTATAAATATAACCTCAGAAGCAGGAAGTATAAGTAAATGCTATCGTACAAATCTAATCGATTATGGTATGGCAAAGGCAGCCCTTAATATGGGTACTATGAATCTGGTAAATGTATTTAAAGATGATGAGAGAATAAACATATTCTGTGTGCATCCCGGCTGGATTAGAACCGATGGTAAGCCAGACAACCAAGCACCATTATCTTCTTATGACGCGGCAGAGATATTAAGGAAGCTGTTTGATGAGAAGAGATATGATAAAACAGGACCTAGGTTTATAACAAATGAAGGAGAAGAGTATCCGTTTTAGGAGGGTAATATGAAGAAGTTAGTAAGAAGAGTTTTATAGAGTATATTGATAGTGAGTTTAGGTAGAACATAAATTTGAAGGGAGTGGAGAGTAATGGACAAGGTTTGGAATGAAATGTATGAAGCTGCTAAGTCTGTTTTAGGGGGAAAGATTATTTCGGATTATGTAACAGCAGGAGAAGTGTCGGCAGCTGTTTTGTCAAAATCCGGGAATATATATACAGGTGTATGTATCGATACATGTTCCACATTAGGTATTTGTGCAGAGCGAAATGCCATTTTTAATATGATTACAAATGGTGAATACGAGATTGCACGAGTATTGTGCATTCCACCAAATGAAGGAAAAGGTGCTCCATGTGGTGCATGTCGTGAGTTGATGACTCAGCTTATGCCAGGGAAATATAAAGACATAGAGATTATGATTGACTACGCTGCAGATCGTGTTATGACAATGGGCGAACTTACGCCAGAATGGTGGATTGATTAAAGATAACAGATGACTAATGATTATTTTTTCTTAGAGAAGAATTTGAAGTTTAGTGAGGTAAAAGTGAACATTATTGAAGCTAACAAAAGAACGTAGGATGTTATAAGGACACAAAAAGTTCACAGAAAAGTTAGCACTCACTATTGACGAGTGCTAACAATGGTGATATAACATAATTAGAAACAGGAGAAAGAAAGA
>JAGBBM010000070.1 GCA_017938485.1 Lachnospiraceae bacterium | reverse complement strand
GCATAACTCCGGAAAATAAAATCAAAAAACTAAGGGCGAGGCAACTAAGATATGATTTGCAATGTAAACCACCGCTGGAAGTACGATATAGCATCATAAAGAATAGTGCGGCCCAAAATTCTGATGCCAAGCCCATAAGAGAAAAAATAACAAAAAATATAGCTGTTTTACTAAGCTCTGACCCTATGCATTTGAAGAAGAAAATCATCATCTTCTTTTGGTATGGGGTCATTTCAACTTTTTCTGTTTGGCAAGTGGCATCTTTCATATCTAATCACCTTAATAAATCTATAAGATGATTCTAGTCCTAAAAAAATAATATTGAGGAAATTGGTGCCTAAGTGCACATAGATGTAACGTAAAGTGCTAAAAACCCATTTTTTGACAAAAAAATACATTTCCTACGTAAAAACATACAGTTTGAAAAGCGAAAAAATTTCTGAAAAGCCCTCTAAATATAATTCATATATATAAAAGATTAGTTTATATATGGAGGTAACTATGAAGGGAAAATTTGCGAAGGCAGGTAAAAGAATTAAGTTTGTTAGAGAGTATAGAAATATCAGCGAAGAGCAGTTGGCAGACAAGCTAGGCATTGAACTAGATACCCTGCTTCAGATAGAAAAGGATGGTAGTGGTATCTATGGAGGATTATTACTTGATATAGGAAGGGAGCTTGAAGTGGACCACAACTACATATTTGAGGGATTGCTCTACAAGATAAGTGACGGTTCACTGAGAGAAGCTGCTATAGAATATGAAGAAAAAATAAAATAAACTACATATGTACAGGCACATATCTGCAATTATGTATCATATCTTATTAAAATAGGATTTTTTTGAGAGGTTAATATGCCTGTAAAAATAATGATAGATGCCGGACATGGAGGCTATGATAATGGGGCTTCGTATCAGGGAAGGCGAGAAAAAGATGATGCTCTTAATCTTGCCCTTGAAGTAGGTAGGATACTGGAGAGCCAGGGGTACGACGTAGAGTATACAAGGACAGATGATGTATATAATTCTCCAGTGGAAAAGGCTAGGATTGGTAATGCCAGTGGAGCGGATTTCTTTGTGTCTATCCACAGAAATTCATCCCCAACCCCTAATCAGTACAATGGAGTGCAGACACTCATCTACGACAATTCCGGCATAAAAGCGGAAATGGCAGCCAACATTAACAATAAGTTAGAAGAAGTGGGATACCGTAATATAAATGTTCAGGAAAGACCAAATCTAGCGGTATTAAGACGTACCCAGATGCCTGCATTACTGGTAGAAGCGGGTTTTATCAACAGCGATGTGGATAATCAGCTTTTCGATTCTAAGTTTAACGAAACCGCTCAGGCAATAGCAGATGGTATAGATGAAACCATAAGGCTTTCGGGGCTTTCTTCTAATAATGGTCAAACATACAAAATGTCAAACGCACATTATGGATTTGAGAAAAATGTTCCCGTTTTTGCAACAGAATCCACTGATGACGATGATATGGATGATATCGACCCTGGAGAGGATATGAGAGATGATGAACCACAGGGATATCAGATATTGGTTGGTATATTCCGAAGTCTTGTGTCAGCGCAGTACAGTATGAGCAGACTTGCAAATGAGGGATATTTTACTACTATATATGAAGATGATGGCTTGTATCAGGTGAGGGTTGGCGATTATAACAATATAGAAGAAGCACTAATTGCCCAAAGAGAGCTTAGAGACAGAGGATATGAAACTCTCATAGTAAGAGCTAATAATGGAGATAATTCCATCAGATAAAATATTTAAAATAAAATTAAAAATATGTTGACAAGGTTATTCCTGTATGGTAGTATATCACTCGATGAACTGCCGTAGACAGTAGGTACCGCAAGGTGTAAGGAGAAAACGCCTACCGAGGAAGAATCGTAGAATCATTGATTTTGACGTTTTACTCCCATGCTACGAGCGTGGGAGTTTTTTCTTTCGCAATTCATTGCAGTTTCATTAATTTTATAAGGAGGTGCATGATTTTGGCAAAGGTAGAATTAAAGCAGCCTGTAGTTGAAGAAATCAAAGAAAACATCAAAGATGCTAAGTCAGTAGTATTAGTAGATTACCGTGGCCTTACTGTTGAGCAGGATACAAGACTTCGTAAGATGCTCAGAGAAGAAGGTGTATTCTACAAGGTATACAAGAATACTATGGTAAGATTTGCAGTTGATGGAACTGAGTTTGATCCACTCAAGGCAGATCTTGAAGAGCCAACAGCAGTTGTTATTTCAAAGACTGACGCAACTGCACCAGCAAGACTTATTGCTAAGTTTGCTAAGGAAGCTCCAAAGCTTGAGATGAAGTCAGGTGTTGTAGAGGGAACTTATTATGACAAGGACGGAATCAAGGCTATCGCAGCTGTTCCATCAAGAGACGAGCTTATTTCCAAGTTCCTTGGAAGTATCCAGTCACCTATTGCAAACTTTGCTCGTGTTATTAAGCAGATCGCTGAAGCAAAGGAAGCATAATTACATTTATTAAAAACTATTAGATTAATTATTTAGAAAAATGGAGGAATTTAAAAATGACAACTCAGGAAATTATTGAAGTTATCAAAGGTTTATCAGTTTTAGAGTTAAACGAGCTTGTTAAGGCTTGTGAGGAAGAGTTCGGTGTATCAGCAGCAGCAGGTGTTGTAGTTGCAGCAGCAGCTGGCGATGCAGCAGGCGCAGCAGATGAGAAGGATTCATTCGATGTTGAGCTTACTGAGGTAGGTGCTGAGAAGGTTAAGGTTATCAAGGTTGTTCGTGAGGCTACTGGTCTTGGACTTAAGGAAGCTAAGGACGTTGTTGATGGCGCACCAAAGGTAATTAAGGAAGGCGCTTCAAAGGACGAGGCTGAAGAGATGAAGAAGAAGCTCGAGGAAGTTGGAGCTAAGGTTACTCTTAAGTAATTATCCTTATAATGAATTTTCAGAGTGGGTTGAAGTATATACTCCGACCCACTCTTTTTAACCCTAAAGATATTTATTTTCTCTATTTCAAGAATTCAAAAAAATATTACAAATTTTCAAAATATTCTGTTGACACTATTTTCCTATTATGATAACATATTAAAATGTCATTATTATGGCTATATATGCCATAATTTAGAATGGATAACAAAAATCAAATAAATTCAAGGGGTGAATGCGTCGATGAAAAAGTACAGAATGCGTCCTGTAAAATCGGGAAGAGGAATGCGAATGAGTTTTTCAACTGAAAAAGAAGTTTTGGATATGCCAAATCTTATTGAAGTTCAGAAAGATTCATACAAATGGTTCTTGGACGAAGGCTTAAGAGAAGTCTTCAGAGATATCTCTCCTGTTACTGATTATACTGGACAGTTGAGTTTGGAATTTGTTGATTTCCAGCTGTGTGAAGAGGACAAGAAGTACACAATTAAGGAGTGTAAGGAGAGAGATACTACTTATGCTGCACCACTTAAGGTTAATGTACATCTTCGTAACAATGAAACAGGTGAAATCGCACAGCACGACATCTTCATGGGAGATCTTCCGCTGATGACAGATACAGGTACATTTGTTATAAATGGTGCCGAGAGAGTTATCGTTAGCCAGTTAGTTCGTTCTCCTGGTATCTACTATGCTATAGGACATGATAAGGTGGGTAAGACTCTTTACTCATCAACAGTTATTCCTAATCGTGGTGCATGGTTAGAGTATGAGACAGACTCAAATGATGTATTTTACGTACGTGTAGATAGACAGAGAAAGGTACCTATAACAGTTCTCATTAGAACACTTGGTATCGGTACTAATCAGGAGATTATTGATCTTTTCGGTGATGAGCCAAAGATTATGGCCAGCTTAGCTAAGGATGTTTCAAATAGCTACGAGACTGGTATTATTGAGCTTTACAAGAAAATTAGACCAGGTGAGCCAGAAGTTGTTGAAAATGCAGAGAGCCTTATCAACGGCATGTTTTTTGATGCCAGAAGATATGACCTTGCAAAGGTAGGTAGATACAAGTTCAACAAGAAGTTGGCATTTAAGAATAGAATAGCTAACCATGTACTTGCTGAGGATGTTGTGGATCCAAGTACAGGTGAGACTATGTTTGTTGCAGGCACAACCTTAAGCCGTGATGATGCAAAGGCTATACAGGATGCGGCTGTTCCATTTGTGTGGATTCAGACAGAAGAAAGAAATGTAAAGGTTCTTTCTAATATGGTTGTTGACCTCGCTGAGTATGTTGGATTTGCTCCATCAGAGGCAGGTATAACAGAAGACGTATATTATCCAGTTCTTGAGAAGCTCCTTGAGGAGTATGATGACGAGGAAGATTTGAAGAAGGCTATCGCAGCTTCTGTTAATGAGCTTGTTCCTAAGCACATTACTAAGGAAGATATGCTTGCTTCAATCAACTACAATATGCACCTTGAATATGGTATTGGTAATCAGGACGATATCGACCACTTAGGTAACAGACGTATCAGAGCGGTTGGTGAGTTGCTTCAGAACCAGTATAGAATAGGTTTATCAAGACTTGAGAGAGTTGTTCGTGAGAGAATGACTACTCAGGATATTGATAGCATTACCCCACAGTCACTTATAAATATTAAGCCTGTAACTGCAGCTGTTAAGGAGTTCTTCGGAAGTTCACAGCTTTCACAGTTCATGGATCAGAACAACCCACTTTCAGAGCTTACTCATAAGAGACGTTTATCAGCTCTTGGACCAGGTGGTTTGTCAAGAGATAGAGCCGGATTCGAGGTTCGAGACGTTCACTATACTCACTATGGTAGAATGTGTCCTATCGAGACTCCTGAAGGTCCTAACATCGGTCTTATCAACTCACTTGCTACTTATGCACGTATCAACGAGTATGGTTTCGTTGAGGCTCCATATAGAAAGATTGACAAGACAGATGCTAACAATCCTGTTGTAACAGATGAGGTTGTATACCTTACTGCTGACGAAGAGGATAACTACATTGTAGCTCAGGCTAATGAGCCATTAGATAAAGACGGTCACTTCATTAAGAACAACGTTTCAGGACGTTACAAAGAGGAAACTTCAGAGTTCCCTAAGAATACAATAGACCTTATGGACGTATCTCCTAAGATGGTATTCTCTGTGGCAACATCTATGATTCCTTTCCTTGAGAACGACGATGCTAACCGTGCCCTCATGGGTTCTAACATGCAGCGTCAGGCAGTACCACTCTTAAATACTGAGGCTCCTGTTGTAGGAACTGGTATGGAAGCAAAGGCAGCTGTTGACTCAGGTGTATGTATCGTTGCTAAAAACGACGGTGTTGTTGAGATTTCTTCAAGTGAGAAGATTGTTGTTAAATGTGATGATGGTACTGTAGATGAGTACCACGTAATCAAGTTCGCTAGAAGTAACCAGGGTAACTGTATGAATCAGAGACCTATAGTTAAGAAGGGTGACAGAGTTACTAAGGGAATGGTTATTGCTGACGGTGCATCAACTGCTGGCGGTGAGATTGCTCTTGGTAAGAACCCACTTATCGGTTTCATGACTTGGGAAGGTTACAACTACGAGGATGCGGTTCTTCTTAGTGAAAGACTTGTTCAGGAAGATGTTTATACATCAGTTCATATAGAAGAGTACGAGGTTGAAGCTAGAGATACTAAGCTTGGTCAGGAAGAGATTACAAGAGACTTAGCTGGTCTTGCACCAGAGGCACTTAAGGATCTTGACGAGAGCGGTATCATCCGTATCGGTGCAGAGGTTCGTGCCGGAGATATCCTTGTTGGAAAGGTTACTCCAAAGGGTGAGACTGAGCTTACAGCAGAAGAAAGACTTCTTAGAGCAATCTTTGCAGAGAAGGCTAGAGAGGTTAGAGATACATCACTTCGTGTACCACACGGTGCATATGGTGTAATCATTGATACAAAGGTATTTACAAGAGAAAATGGTGATGAGCTTCCACCTGGAGTTAACAAGAAGGTAGTAGTTTACATCGCTCAGAAGAGAAAGATTTCAGTTGGTGATAAGATGGCTGGACGTCATGGTAACAAGGGTGTTATCTCACGTATCCTTCCAGTAGAGGATATGCCATTCCTTCCAAATGGTAGACCACTTGATATCGTTCTTAACCCTCTTGGAGTTCCTTCACGTATGAATATCGGACAGGTACTTGAGGTTCACCTTGGCCTTGCTTCAAAGGCACTTGGTTTCGATGTATCTACTCCTGTATTTGACGGTGCAAACGAGTTTGATATCATGGATGCTCTTGAGATGGCTAACGATTACGTTAACGAGGATTGGGATACATTCTATGCTAAGTACAAAGATGATACAGAGAAGGACGTTATGGACTATCTGTATGAGAATAGAGACCATAGAGAAGAGTGGAAGGGCGTACCTATAAACCGTACAGGTAAGGTAAGACTTCGTGACGGTAGAACTGGTGAAGAGTTTGACTCACCTGTAACAATTGGTTTCATGCATTATCTTAAGCTTCATCACCTTGTTGATGATAAGATTCATGCACGTTCAACTGGTCCTTACTCACTCGTAACTCAGCAGCCACTTGGTGGTAAAGCTCAGTTCGGTGGTCAGAGATTTGGTGAGATGGAGGTTTGGGCTCTTGAGGCATATGGTGCATCATATACTCTTCAGGAGATCCTTACTGTTAAGTCTGATGACGTTGTAGGACGTGTTAAGACTTACGAGGCAATTATTAAGGGTGACAACATCCCTGAGCCAGGTATCCCTGAGTCATTTAAGGTTCTTCTTAAGGAGTTCCAGTCACTTGCACTTGATGTAAGAGTACTTAGAGAGGACCAGACTGAGGTAGAACTCGGTGAATCCCTTGACTACAGTAATGATGAGGTTAGAGATATCATCGGCAACGAAAAGGTTGATTACGAGGAGAACTATGAGGCTCATGGTTACAGCGGAATCGACGAGAACGATGAACTCACTTCTTTATCAGATGATTATGACGACGACGGTTATGATGATTATGATGAGGACGAATTTTAAGAAAGGAGATATGTAAGATGTCAGCTATAAACAATGAAACAGTTCAAGAGCAGCCTATCAATTTTGATGCCATCAAAATAGGACTTGCATCTCCTGAAAAGATTAGAGAATGGTCAAGAGGTGAGGTAAAGAAGCCTGAGACTATTAACTATAGAACTCTTAAGCCAGAGAAGGATGGTCTTTTCTGCGAAAAGATTTTTGGACCTTCAAAGGACTGGGAGTGTCACTGTGGTAAGTATAAGAAGATTCGTTTCAAGGGCGTTGTCTGTGACAGATGTGGTGTTGAGGTTACAAAGGCAAGTGTAAGACGTGAGCGTATGGGCCACATTGAGCTTGCTGCACCAGTATCACATATCTGGTATTTCAAGGGTATTCCTAGCCGTATGGGTCTTATCCTTGACATATCACCAAAGGTTCTTGAGAAAGTACTTTACTTTGCTGCATATATCGTGCTTGACCCAGGTGAGACTACACTTGAGTACAAGGCGGTTTTAAATGAGACAGAGTACAGAAAAGCAGAGGAGGAGTTCGGCGGTAACAAGTTCCGTGTAGGAATGGGTGCTGAGGCTATAAAGGAACTTCTCGGTGCTATAGATTTAGACAAGGAAGCTGTAGAACTTAAGAGCGAGCTTGCTGATGCAACTGGACAGAAGCGTGCTAGAATCATCAAGCGTCTTGAGGTAGTAGAAGCATTCAAGAACTCAGGTAACAAGCCAGAGTGGATGATTCTCGATGCAGTTCCAGTTATTCCACCAGATATTAGACCTATGGTTCAGCTTGATGGTGGTAGATTTGCAACATCAGACTTAAATGACTTATATAGAAGAATAATAAACCGTAATAATCGTCTTAAGAGATTACTTGAGCTGGGTGCTCCTGATATCATCGTTCGTAATGAGAAGAGAATGCTTCAGGAGGCTGTTGATGCTCTTATCGATAACGGTAGAAGAGGTCGTGCAGTAACTGGTCCTGGTAACAGAGCCCTTAAGTCACTTTCAGAGATGCTTAAAGGTAAGCAGGGTCGTTTCCGTCAGAACCTTCTTGGTAAGAGAGTTGACTACTCAGGACGTTCAGTTATCGTTGTAGGTCCTGAACTTAAGATTTACCAGTGTGGACTTCCAAAGGAGATGGCTATTGAGTTGTTCAAGCCATTCGTTATGCAGGAGTTAGTTGCACAGGGTAAGGCTATAAATGTTAAAGCAGCTAAGAAGATGGTTGAGAAGCTTGAGACACAGGTTTGGGATGTTCTTGAGGATGTTATCAAAGAGCACCCAGTTATGTTGAACCGTGCCCCTACTCTTCATAGACTTGGTATTCAGGCCTTCGAGCCAATCCTTGTAGAAGGTAAGGCAATTAAGCTTCATCCACTTGTATGTACAGCATATAACGCAGACTTCGACGGTGACCAGATGGCAGTCCATCTTCCACTTTCTGTTGAGGCACAGGCTGAGTGTAGATTCCTTCTCCTCTCACCTAACAACTTGCTTAAGCCATCAGATGGTGGTCCAGTAGCAGTTCCTTCACAGGATATGGTACTTGGTATTTACTACCTCACTATGGAGAAGTATGCACAGCTTTCAGATGAAGAAGCTGCAAAAGCAACTGTTGTTAAGGAATATGTAACAGATGATGAGATGGCTAATATCAAGGCGTTAACAGACGATTGTGCTGCTGGTAAGATTGAATTATCAGACATCGTTAAGGTTAGAGTTATCGCTAAGATGTCAAAGGATAAGAAGGAAGTATTCTACAAGGAGATTTTAAGCTCAGTTAGAAACTTCATCGGACCTAAGTTTAAGAGTACAAACCTTGCTATGCTCGCTTACGAGAATGGTGAGATTACATTACATCAGAAGATTAAGGTAGAGAAGACTGTTGTTACACCAGATGGAGAAAAGGTAACAGGCTTAATCGAGAGTACACTTGGTAGACTTATCTTCAATGAGATTATTCCACAGGATCTTGGATTTGTTGATAGAACAGATATGAATGAAATCCTTGAGCCAGAAGTTAATTTCCATGTAGGTAAGAAACAGTTAAAGAAGATTCTTGATAAGTGTATCAATACTCATGGTGCAACAAAGACAGCAGAGGTTCTTGATGACATTAAGTCAATGGGTTATAGATACTCAACAAGAGGAGCTATAACAGTATCTGTATCAGATATGACAGTACCTGCTGCAAAGAAGGGTCTCCTTGAAGATGCACAGAAGACAGTTGATAAGATTACCAAGATGTTTGGTAGAGGTCTTATGACTGAGGAAGAAAGATATAAAGCAACCGTTGGTGTTTGGGAAGAGGCAGATAAGAAGCTTACTAAGGCACTTCTTGATGGTCTTGATAAGTACAACAACATCTATATGATGGCTGACTCTGGTGCCCGTGGTTCTGATCAGCAGATTAAGCAGCTCGCAGGTATGCGTGGTCTTATGGCAGATACATCAGGACGTACAATCGAGCTCCCAATCAAGTCAAACTTCCGTGAAGGCCTTGACGTACTTGAGTACTTCATCTCAGCTCACGGTGCTCGTAAGGGTCTTTCAGATACAGCTCTTCGTACAGCAGACTCAGGTTACCTTACTCGTCGTCTCGTTGACGTATCTCAGGATATTATTATCAGAGAGGTTGACTGTTGCGAGGATATGGACGAGAAGCCAGGTATGTATGTAGAAGCTTTCATGGAGGGTAACGAGGTTATCGAGAGCTTCCAGGAGAGAATTACAGGACGTTACGCAGCAGAGAGTATATTCGATGCTGATGGCAATATGATAGTTAAGAAGAACCATATGATTACTCCTAAGAGAGCAGAGAACATCATGAAGAATGGTGTTGATGCAGAGGGTCGTCCATTCCACGAGGAAGGTTCAACTAAGGCAAGAAGAGATGCTAAGCTTAAGATTAGAACAATCCTTTCTTGTAAGTCACACCTTGGTGTGTGTGCTAAGTGTTACGGTGCTAACATGGCAACTGGTCAGGCAGTTCAGGTTGGTGAGGCAGTAGGTATTATTGCAGCTCAGTCAATCGGTGAGCCTGGTACACAGCTTACAATGAGAACATTCCATACTGGTGGTGTTGCCGGTGGAGATATCACACAGGGTCTTCCTAGAGTCGAGGAGTTATTTGAGGCTAGAAAGCCAAAGGGACTTGCAATTATCGCTGAGTTCGGTGGCGAGGTTCAGATAAGAGACACTAAGAAGAAACGTGAGGTTGTTATTACAGATAAGGAAACAGGCGAGACTAAGGCTTACCTCATTCCTTACGGCTCAAGAATTAAGGTTCAGGATGGACAGATGCTTGAGGCTGGTGATGAGCTTACAGAAGGTTCAGTAAATCCACATGATATCCTTAAGATTAAGGGTGTTCGTGCAGTACAGGATTACATGCTTCGTGAGGTTCAGAGAGTTTATCGTCTTCAGGGTGTTGAGATTAACGATAAGCACATTGAGGTTATCGTTCGTCAGATGCTTAAGAAGATTAGAATAGAGCAGAGTGGAGATACAGATTATCTTCCAGGAATCCTTGTTGATGCACTTGATTACGAGGAAATCAACGAGATGTTAGCTGAGGAGGGCAAGAAGCCTGCTGAGGGTACTCAGGTTATGCTTGGTATCACAAAGGCATCCCTTGCTACAAATTCATTCCTTTCAGCTGCATCCTTCCAGGAGACTACAAAGGTTCTTACTGAGGCAGCTATTAAGGGTAAGGTTGACCCACTTATCGGTCTTAAGGAAAATGTTCTTATCGGTAAGCTTATACCTGCAGGTACAGGTATGAAGAGATACCGTTCAGTTAAACTTGATTCTGGAGAAGAAGTAGTTGAAACTGTAGAAGATGAAATAATGGATACTATGGAAGAATCAGTTGTTGTTGAAACAACAGAGGAAGAAGTAGTAACTGAATAAAAAATATAAACACTCTGTCGGGTACGGCAGAGTGTTTTTTTGTTGATTATAATTAAAAGAGATTAGTTAAAGTAGTCAAGATTGATATTATATAAGAATTTCTTTCCTGATTTAGAAATATCGAAAAGTTCAGGCGCGCTTTGGTGAATGTAGTTTCTTATAGCAGGAATACTGAATTTAGTTATTTCAGACAGTTCGTCGATTGATAATCCTTCATATCCGAACAGGGTGTTTTGAACTAATATAAATAATAATTCTTTTATATTGTCATTTGTGGAAATCTTCTCGGTGCAATAAAAATAGTAGTCTAATTGTTCGCGTTTGTTTAAAAGTGTTTGGTTTAGACCGTCGAAAGCCTCTTTAATTAGTTCCAGAAAAATAATGACAAATGGTGTAATGTCTCCTCTGTTCTTAGGTTCGTTAACAATTTTGAAAGCTTTATAATACAATCTAAGTTGTTTTTTCACAGTATAGGATAAGCTGTAGCCTATAAGGGGATGAAGCTCCTTGGAAAGAAAATAACTACTGATAAAACGACTCAATCGACCGTTTCCATCATAAAAAGGATGAGCATATCCTATTAAGTAATGAAATGTGGCAACTGAAATCATAATATTAATATTTGAGTCATAAAGAAGATTAAGCCCTTCTTGAATGTATGTTATAATCTGTTCCTCTGGATTAACTCCGTTGTGAATTATCTTAAGGTCTGCTCCTTGTACACTAACAGGCTCCTTTCGAAAATATATTCCATCGGGTGCATTAGCAGGATCTTCTTCAACAACCTCTTTTAAAACTAAATCATCATATATATTACGAATATCTCTGCAAGATTGTATAGATATCTCTTCGTCGAGGGTTAGCATTAGATATTTTTGTACTAAACCATACAATCGTTTAGAGGTTTTCTCTTTTGTTGTAGGTGATAATAAAGCTTTAATTTCTTTACGAGTACTGTGAACCCCTTCTATGTCGTTTGACAGTTTGATTTCATCTATGAGGCACTTTGCAGTAAATTGCTCCAAGGCGATATTAGGCAACGTATTTACAAGGGAAGATAATTTTTTATCCGCTTTATAAATCGAGGTAATTAAATTAAGTATTTCATCAGAATATACAATAAACGCGGGATTGCCATTAATATTAACGGGAATGTGTATAGTAGATTCGTTGTTAAACCTGTTGTTATATATTTCTTCAAATTGGTTTTTATCTTTGTAAAATAATTTAGATAACTGAATGTATTTCATACAAACACCTCCATTTGTGATAGTATATCACATAAATTATAAAAATATAAGATTTTTTCTCTCTTTTCTTAATAAAAACAAGGTAATTTTATTAAGAAAGGCTATAAAGGATGATTTGATTGAATAAAAACAAACAAAATTGAGTGATTAGTATAATAAAATAATCATTCGCAAATTCGCAAAAAATAGCTTTTTTTCTGTTGACATATGGAAAATGAGATAATATAATATTCTAGCGTGTGTTGATTAACATATGCTATTTATGTGTATACTTACACAAGAAAAATTATTGAATCGGAGGTGAAAACATGCCAACTTTTAACCAGTTAGTTAGAAAGGGAAGACACTCATTAGAGAAGAAGTCTACTGCACCAGCGCTTTTAAAGAGCTACAACTCACTTAGAAAAAAGCCAACTGACACTGCTTCTCCACAGAAGAGAGGTGTTTGTACTGCAGTTAAGACTGCTACACCTAAGAAGCCTAACTCAGCTCTTAGAAAGATCGCCAGAGTTCGTTTATCTAACGGAATCGAAGTAACAAGCTACATTCCAGGTGAAGGTCACAACCTTCAGGAGCATAGCGTTGTTCTTATCCGAGGCGGTAGAGTAAAAGACTTACCTGGTACAAGATACCATATCATCAGAGGTACTCTTGATACAGCAGGTGTTGCTAAGAGACGTCAGGCACGTTCTAAGTATGGTGCTAAGAGACCTAAGGATGCTAAATAATTCTAGTCAAAAACCATGCTAAACAAAACTAAGTGCGAAAGTAGGTTATGTTTTCTATATTATATAGATACTTAAGCAAACTCCGCACGAACATATTTCCACAATGCTCGTATATGACGGTAACGGTGTCATATATATTGAGGGAGATATGAGTACCGTTGAATTAATGTGAGATATTAATCTCAAATAATAATTAAGGAGGGAAGAACCGTGCCACGTAAAGGACATATCGCAAAGAGAGACGTATTAGCGGATCCAATTTACAATAACAAAGTGGTTACCAAGCTTATCAACAACATTATGTTAGATGGTAAGAAGGGTGTTGCACAGAAGATCGTTTACGGCGCATTTGACCGTATCGCAAACGAGACTGGTAAGGAAGCTTTAGAGGTATTCGAGGAGGCTATGAACAACATCATGCCATCACTCGAGGTTAAGGCTAGACGTATCGGTGGTGCAACTTATCAGGTACCTATCGAGGTTAGACCTGACAGAAGACAGGCTTTAGCTCTTCGTTGGTTAACTACTTACTCACGTGCAAGAAGTGAGAAGACTATGGAAGAAAGACTTGCAAAAGAGCTTATGGATGCAGCAAACAACACTGGCGCATCTGTTAAGAGAAAAGAAGATATGCACAAGATGGCAGAGGCAAACAAGGCGTTTGCTCACTACAGATTCTAGTAGTGTATATCTGTTAGCTATAATTATTAGGAGGAAAAAACCTTGGCTGGAAGAGAATATCCATTAGATAGAACTAGAAATATCGGTATCATGGCACATATTGATGCAGGTAAGACTACTCTTACAGAGAGAATTCTTTACTATACCGGTGTTAATTACAAGATTGGTGATACTCATGAAGGTACAGCTACCATGGACTGGATGGAGCAGGAGCAGGAAAGAGGTATTACAATTACTTCAGCTGCAACTACTTGCCACTGGACATTAGAGGATCATCATAAGCCAAAGGCTGGAGCATTAGAGCATAGAGTAAATATCATCGATACTCCTGGACACGTTGACTTCACTGTAGAGGTTGAGCGTTCACTTAGAGTACTTGATGGTGCTGTTGGTGTATTCGATGCAAAGGCAGGTGTTGAGCCACAGTCAGAGAACGTATGGCGTCAGGCTGACACTTACAATGTACCACGTATGGCATTCATCAACAAGATGGATAAGATGGGTGCAGACTTTTTCAATGCTGTTCAGACAATCATTGATCGTTTGGGCAAGAACGCTATCCCAGTTCAGATTCCTATAGGAAAAGAGTCAGATTTCGTAGGTCTTATCGACTTATTCGAGATGGAAGCTTACTACTACAAGGATGACAAGGGCGAGGATATCGAAATCACTGAAATTCCTGATGATTTAAAGGATGATGCAGCAATCTGGCATGAGAACCTTGTTGAGAAGGTTTGTGAGTTAGATGATGACCTTATGATGCAGTATCTTGAGGGCGAGGAGCCATCAGTAGAGGATATGAAGGCTGCACTTCGTAAGGGAACAATCGCTTGTGAGGCAGTACCAGTATTCCTTGGTTCTGCATACAAGAACAAGGGTGTTCAGAAGATGTTAGATGGTGTTATCGAGTATATGCCAGCACCAACTGATATTCCTGACATCACAGGTGTTGATGAAGATGGTAACGAAGTAGTTCGTCACTCATCAGATGAGGAGCCATTCTCAGCACTTGCATTTAAGATTATGACTGACCCATTCGTTGGTAAGTTAGCATTCTTCAGAGTATATTCAGGTACATTGAACTCAGGTTCATATGTATTAAACGCAACAAAGGGTAAGAAGGAGCGTGTTGGACGTATCGTTCAGATGCACGCAAATTCACGTACAGAGATAGATAAGGTTTATTCAGGAGATATCGCTGCAGCTGTAGGATTTAAGCTTACAACTACAGGTGATACAATCTGTGATGAGCAGAATCCAGTTATT
>JAGBBM010000069.1 GCA_017938485.1 Lachnospiraceae bacterium | reverse complement strand
GTGGATTTGTTGTTACAATATTATGATGGGATATTGTATTAAAGTTAGAGTTTTGATAATATTATTTGTAGTTTGAAAGAAGAGAAAATGGAGTGTTATTATGAATAAAGGAATAGTAAAAACAGAAATTTTTATGGAACAAATATATAAAGAGGCAAATCAGGCAACCTATGAGCTGGTTAAGGAATCAAAGCTTACCGCAGGTGATATTGTGGTTGTAGGATGTTCTTCTAGTGAGATAATTGGAGAAACCATAGGAAAGGCTTCTGGTATGGATGTAGCCGAGGTTGCTTTTAGAGGTATATATGATGTATTAAAGGATAATGGAATATATTTGGCAGCTCAGTGTTGTGAGCACTTAAATCGAGGAATTATCATAGAAAAAGATTTGGCTCGTAGAGAAAGATTGGATATAGTAAATGTATTGCCACAGCCTAAGGCAGGGGGTTCATTTGCCACAACGGCATACAATGCTTTTATTAATCCTGTAGCTGTTGAGCATATCAAGGCGGATGCAGGAATGGATATAGGAGATACCCTAATTGGTATGCACCTTAAGGAGGTTGCTGTGCCGCTTAGAATCAGTATAGATAAGATTGGTGAGGCACATCTTGTATGTGCCAGAACAAGACCTAAATTTATCGGTGGCGAGAGAGCTAAATATGATGAGTGCATTATGTAAATATTTCCCTAGATTACCTGCCTACATAGTGGTATAATAAGCTAGTGTCAAAAAATGTAGAATGGTGTCGAAGGAAATGAAAAATAGATTGATTTACATAGATTTTTTAAGAGTGTATTTGTGTGTGGCCATATTTTTATATCACTTAGATGTGTTAAAAGGTGGCTATCTTGCAGTATGCTCTTTTTTTGTGCTTAGTGGATATCTTTCAGCACAGTCCTTAAAGAAAGAAAAATTTTCTCTTATGTCATATTATAAGTCAAGGTTTATAAGAGTATACATACCTATGATTCTTGTGGTTTTTGTATCCCTTGCTGCATGTATGTTTTTTATGCCTGATATGATATGGGTAAGTATGAAACGTGAGGTTGTATCTATTGTATTTTGCAAGAATAATTTCTGGCAGCTTTCCGCTAATATGGATTATTTCGCAAGACATGTGGATTCCCCATATATGCATCTTTGGTACGTAGCAATACTTTTACAGCTGGAATTTGTATTTCCTCTTATATACGCAGTCTTAAGGTTTTTAAAGAACAAGTTGGGAGTTCTACTTCCTGTTTTATTATGTGGAGTGGCTACAACTGTTTCAATGAGCTGGTTTATCTGCGTACATATGTTAGATGGACTTATGCCTGCTTACTATGATACCCTCACAAGATGCTTTTCTTGGTTTGCAGGTATTGCCGTTGGTTTGATTCATCTAGATTATGTTTCCGAGGAAGATGAAAAAACAAAGGGTAAAATATTTGCAAAAATTTTCTTGTATATACTAGTTATAGGACAAGGTGTTTTATTTGTAATGGCTTCCGCAGAGTCTAAGTTATACCTTGGTTCTATGATTGGAACTACATTTGTTATGTGTGTTATGTTAGCCTGTGCAAGGGTTATAAACAATAAAATGCCAAGTATAGTAAAAGGAATTATAGGATTTTTCTCGGATATAAGCTATGAGATATTCTTGGTTCAATACCCAGTCATATATATTTTTCAAGGGCTAGATATGCCTATAGAATTAAAATATGCACTGATTGTAGCGATTACTATAGTTGCGGCAGCTTTGCTTAATTTAGCCCTTCATCCGAATAAGAAACCTCTCTTTATTAAGATTGTGGCGATTATGCTATTGCTTTGCTTTATTGGGGGAGCAGGATACGGAGTGTATAGGTATGCTGTAGCTCCGGATTTACAGGCAGAGATGGAACGTCTAGAGGCAGAGATGGAAAGACAACGAGAGGAACAGGAAAGAAAGCAGAGAGAGTATGAGGAACAGCTCCGCCAAGAGGAAGAACAAAAGAAAAAAGAGGAAGAGGAACGCTTGGAGGAGTTAGAGGAAGAAGAAGCCGATTTAGACGACCAGATATGGGATTTAAAAGAAGATATAGATGAGATGGAAAAAACTGTGGCAAAAAAGAAGATAACATTTGTTGGAGATTCCGTGTTACTTGGAGCATCTGATGTTTTGTATGAGGTTTTCACAAAATGTTATATAGATGCGGATCTCAATAGAACAGGATATGTTCTAAATCCTATTTTTGTTGATTTAAAGGAAAGAGGAATCTTAGGCGATATTGTTGTGATAAATTGTGGCTCCAATGGTGATTGTTCCACAGAGTGCAAGGATGATATAATGGAAACATTATCCGATAGACAGGTATTTTGGGTTAATACATCAAACAATAAATGGGTAAATGAAAATCTTGCAGAATATGCGGAGGGTGTTGATAATCTTCACATCATAGATTGGGCGGCAGCCTCTGAGGAACACGGTGAATACTTTGATGGTGATGGTATACATTTAAACTGGACTGGAAAAGATGCTTATGCTCAAGTTGTAATGGATGCTATATGTGATTATTACATAGAAGAGTTAGAAGCGGAAATTGCCGAATTAGAAGCGCAAATGCTTGAGATTGAGAATCAAAAGGAAGAATTGGAGGAGGAGTAGAATTTACATTTAGGCTCCAATCCTGCATTTACAACAATGTTTGTATTATGATAAAATTACTTATATATGGGCATATAATTTGCTCATTATAAAGACTAAATAATAAATGAGGAGATATATATGAAACTTAATTTCACTAAGATGGAAGGTCTTGGCAACGACTATGTATACGTTAATTGTTTTAAGGAGACTGTGGAAAATCCATCTGAGCTTTCTATAAAAATTAGTGACAGACATTTTGGTATAGGTTCTGACGGACTTATACTCATTAAGCCATCAAAGGTGGCAGATTTTACTATGGAGATGTACAACGCAGATGGTTCCCAGTCAGAGATGTGTGGCAATGGAATTCGCTGTGTGGGTAAATATGTTTATGACTATGGTTTAACTGATAAGGAAGAGATTTCAGTAGAAACCCTTGCCGGTATTAAGTATCTTAAGTTTGTTATTGATAAAAAGGATGAGAGTGACAGAGGAACAGTTGCTATGGTAACTGTAAATATGGGTGAGCCTATATTTAAACCGGCAGAGGTTCCTGTAGCCATAGATGAGGATTTAGAGCAGGTTGTGGACTATCCAGTAACAATTGATGGAACAAGTTACAATATTACTTGTGTTTCTATGGGCAATCCTCACTGTATAACCTATGTGGAGGATACAGATTCATTTCCACTAGAGGAGATTGGACCTAAGTTTGAGGGTAGTTCTCTTTTCCCAAGAAGAGTTAATGCTGAGTTTGTTCAGGTGGTAAGCAGAGATTATCTTAAGATGCGTGTGTGGGAAAGAGGCTCAGGAGAAACTCTTGCCTGTGGAACAGGAACCTGTGCAACGGTTGTGGCTAGTATACTAAACGGTTTAACAGAAGATGAAGTAACCGTAAGACTACTTGGAGGAGAACTTATAATTAAATGGGACAGAGAAACTAATCTAGTATATATGACAGGTCCTGCAAAGGTTGTTTTTGATGGAGTAATTGAAGTATGAATATAGCTATTATAATAGCTGGGGGATTAGGGCAACGTATGGGCAATGAAATCCCTAAGCAGTTTATAACTGTATATGATAAGCCTATCATCGCATATACTCTGGAAAGCTTTGAGAGGCATGATGAGATAGATAAAATTCTTGTGGTCTGTATAGATGGTTGGCAGGATAAGTTAAAGGACTATGCCAAGATTTATGGTATTACTAAGTTGAAATGGATTGTAACTGGAGGAGACTCTGCTCAGGAATCCATTAGAAATGGTGTAGAGTATCTAAAGGATAAATGTTCGCCAGAGGATAACGTGATTATTCATGATGGTATACGACCTCTTGTGGATGTGGATGTTCTAACAGACGTAATTGCAAAATGTAGCGAGTTTGGTAATGGGGTAACTTCTCTACCTTACAATGAACAGATATTTGTGATAGATGATGAAAGCTCTACCACTAAGTACATTCCAAGAGAAACCTTAAGACGTGTTTCCACACCTCAGGCATATAAGTTTGATAAGCTTATATGGGCATATGACAAGGCTTTTAAGGAAGAGATAGGTATATATGGTTCCTCGTATACCAATACTATGATGGTGGAATTAGGGGAAAGATTATACTTTGCAAAAGGTTCAGACAAGAACATTAAGCTTACGACACCGGATGATTTGGAGATATTTAAGGGATATTTGGCTGCAAAAAAAGAAAAATAGTTTATCATATTCAAGGAGAAATGTATGAATTTACAGGACAAGGAACTCTATATGAAGGATGTGGCAAAGATAGCTAATTTGCCATATGCTTGGGACATTTTGAAGGGTAAGAAGCTTGCCATATCCGGTGGTACGGGTATGATAGGAAGCTTTCTTGTTGATGTTCTTATGTACAGAAACCTTGAATTAAAACAAAACACAGATATATATATATTTGGAAGAGACAAGTATAAAGCTTTCGATAGGTTTGGAGAGTATGCCAAGTCAGTTTATTTTAACTTTGTGAAGCAGGATGTAAATGAGCCAATAGAAGGCATATGTGAGGGAACTAAGATAACTCAGATGGATTATATAATCCATGGGGCAAGCAACACTCACCCTCTTGCATATTCCTCTGACCCTATAGGAACTATATCTGCCAATATAATTGGCACAAAGAATCTTCTTGACTGGGCGGTAGGTGTAAATTGTGGCAGATTTGTATTTTTGTCCACAGTAGAAATATATGGTGAGAATAAGGGCGACGTAGATACATTTGACGAGTCATACCTTGGCTATATTGATTCCAATACTTTAAGAGCGGGATATCCGGAGAGTAAACGCTGTGGAGAAGCCTTATGTCAAGCATATATTAAGCAAAAGGGCATGGATATAGTTATTCCTAGACTTTCTAGAGTTTATGGACCTACTATGCTTGCTTCTGATACAAAAGCTATGTCTCAGTTTATTCAAAAGGGTGTAAAGAAAGAGGATATAGTTTTAAAGAGCGAAGGTACTCAGGAGTTTTCTTATTGCTATGTGGCGGATGCGGTATCTGCCATATTTAAGATTCTCTTTGATGGTGCTTGTGGTGAGGCTTACAATGTGGCATCAGATGATTCTGATATTATGTTAAAAGATTTGGCAAAGATAATTGCAGACTATGCTGGAAAGAAAGTGGTTTTTGAGCTTCCTGACGAAACTGAAAGAGCTGGATATTCCAAGGCTACAAAGGCAACTCTTAATATAGACAAGCTTAAAACCTTAGGTTGGAAGTCCGTATATCCTATGGAAAAAGGCTTGGTTAGGACAATTGATATATTGAGATAAGAGATTTTAGTCATAGATTTTTAAGGGGAAAAATGAAAGAAGCGATAACAGAATTTCGCCAGTATAGTAACCTGTTTATAGAACTGGTGAGAAAGGGAATAAAATTAAAATACAGACGCTCATATCTTGGAGTGATTTGGTCTATGATAGAGCCACTTCTTACAATGATAGTGCTCACTGTGGTATTTGGTACACTTTTTGGATATGAAAACAAGGAGTTTCCTGTGTATATTTTGGCAGGACGACTTATCTATAGCTTGTTTTCCCAGTCAACTACTAATGCTCTAAAATCCATTAGACAAAATGAGGGTATGATAAAAAAGGTTTACGTTCCAAAGTATCTTTATCCCCTTTCAGGTGTATGCTTTAACTATATACTTTTTCTGATATCCTTGGTGGTACTTTCAGTTGTTTCTCTAATTCTTGGTGTGTATCCAACAGTTAGAGTATTTTTGGCTATAGTGCCGCTTTTAGTGTTGTTTTTGCTTTCTGTTGGAGCAGGGCTAATTCTTGCTACTCTTGGTGTGTTTTTTAGAGATTTGGAGTACCTATGGAATGTAGTACTTATGCTAGTGATGTACACCTGTGCTATATTTTATTATCCTGATGTGATACTGGATAGTAAGGTTAGCTTTATATTGCAGTACAACCCATTATTTTGCATTATATCTAATTTTAGAAGTTGTATATTTGGAGAAGAGATGGATATGTGGATGCTTATATATTCATTTGCTTTCGCAGTAGTTAGTGTCTTTATTGGTGGAATCATTTTTAAGAAGAATCAAGAGAAATTCATTTTATACATATAGGGGTTTTATGGAAGAAGTAATTAAGGTTAATGATGTAACCATGGAATTTAATCTCAGCAAGGAAAAGGTTGACAGTGTCAAGGAATACTTTATCAAGATGGTAAAGAGGGAGCTTAGATACGATAGATTTCAAGCTTTGAAAAATGTGTCATTTTCCGTAAATAAAGGGGATAGAATAGGGATTCTTGGCCTTAACGGGGCTGGTAAATCAACCCTTATGAAGGTTATAGCGGGGGTATTTAAGCCTACTAAGGGAACTGTAGAAAAGCGTGGAGTGATAGCTCCTATGATTGAGCTTGGAGCTGGTTTTGATAAGCAATATACTGGGGCTGAGAATATATATCTTTATGGTGCTGTCCTTGGTCATTCCAGAAAGTTTATGGAAGAAAAATTTGACGAGATAGTTGAATTTGCAGAGCTTCATGAATTTATTGACGTACCTCTTAAAAATTATTCTTCTGGTATGAGAGCGAGGCTTGGCTTTGCCATAGCTACAGTGGTTAAACCGGATATACTTATATTGGATGAGGTCCTTTCCGTAGGAGATGCTAAGTTCAGAAAGAAAAGCGAAAAAAAGCTTCTTGAGATGATGGATTCGGGAGTTACAGTTTTGTTTGTATCTCACAATCTTGAACAGGTAAAGAGAATATGCAACAAGGCAATGATTTTAGAAAAGGGAAAACTTGTAGCCTTCGGTGATATGGATGAGGTAGTAGAACAGTACAAAGAAATGGTGAAGTAGTATGAAGTTTAAGATTAAACAATTATTCAAAATGATGTGCCAACATATAATTTTTCCATTTATCTATTTTATTAACAGATGGAAAAAAGTGGATAAAAGATTGGTTGTACTTGCAGATGCTCATCATAATTCATGCCCGCCACATATGATGGAGATGAGGAATGCACTCTATAACCGAGATTTTAAGGTGGAGGAATTTTTCTTTGATTTAGAAGAACTCACCCCTTGGGAAGGCTTTAAGAAGATGGTTTCTTTTATGGCATTATATCCATGTTGTAAGGTGGTAGTAATCTGTGATTACTTTCTTCCTGTGGCTTCTTGCAATAAAAAGAAAAAGACCAAGGTTATTCAACTTTGGCATGGCTGCGGAGCATTTAAGAAATTTGGTTACAATGCAAAAGAGGATATCCCTCTTAATTACAAAGGGAATGTCTTTGAGAACAATGATATAATTACTGTAAGTGGGGATGCCTGCGTGAGATTTTTTTCTATGGCTATGCAGGCGGGAGGTAGAGTATTTCCAGTAGGAGTTAGCCACACAGACAGATTGTTTAACCAGGAATATATTGAACAGTGTAAGGATATGCTTCGATATGAGTATCCAGATTCTGCCGGGAAAAAGATAATTTTATGGGCACCAACATTTAGAGGTAATGCGTCAAATCCATCTATGGCAGGAGAATTATACATAGACAATTTAATTGCTGAAAACAAGTTCTGTATGGATGTATTTATAATAAAAAGTCCACATCCGCATCTTTCGGATGGGAAAAATAGGATGACTACGGATGAGCTTATTGCCTGTGCAGATGTGCTAGTTACAGATTATTCTTCTGTATTTTTCGAGTATCTTATTATGGATAAGCCTATAGTTTTCTTTGCACCAGATTTTGAAGATTACTATGCAGATAGAGGGTTTTATCTAGATTATGAGGATTTGCCTGGAGATATTATAACAGGTAGTGATGATGCGGAAAAAAGACTTGTGGAGGCCATTACCACCGCGTTTATATCGGATCCTTTGGCTGATAGAAGAAGATTATATAGATTGGAATATATGTCAAAGTGCGACGGTTATGCAACAAGTAGAATAATTGATAGATATATGATGAGATAAATATCAAAAAAGATTGGAATCATTATATGAAACTTAAAAAGAAGATTAGAAAAATATTATCAAAAGTATATAAATTTTATACCCTCAGGATTTACTATCCAAGGGTATACAAAAAGCATGCAAAAAAACCTATAGATGAGAATAAAGTTGTTTTTATAGAGGTGAGAAGCGAGAGCATCAGTGACAATTTTAGACTAATCTACAATAGGGTAAAGGATGCATCATACCAGATTAGCGAACACTTTCTTAGAATGGGATTTGCAAGAGGAAAAGAATACAGAGATTTATGTACAGCCATGGTAAAAGATATCGCTGATGCAAAGTATGTGTTTTTAAGTGATTCTTCTAATATTACCAGTTGTCTTCCTATGCGAAAAGAAACAGTTTTGACTCAGCTTTGGCATGCTTGTGGAGCATTTAAAAAGTTTGGTATGAGTACGGCGGATTTGATATTTGGTGACAATAGAAAGACCTTAGAAAAGTATCCATATCACAGAAATTACACTCATGTTACAGTTAGTGCTGACGAGGTGGTTTGGGCTTATGAGGAGGCCATGTCACTAGAGAATAAAAAAGGTGTGGTTAAACCTGTTGGTATCTCCCGCACGGATGTATTTTTTGATAAGGAATATCTTGCGGGGACAAAAGATAAGTTATATAAAGCATTCCCTCAGGCAAAAGGAAAAAAGGTTATTCTTTATGCCCCTACCTTTAGAGGAAGAGTTTCAAAGGCAAAGACACCAGATGTATTGGATATTCCATTATTATACAGAGAACTTTCAAGGGAATATGTGATAATATTTAAACATCATCCATTTGTAAAGAAACCACCTGTTATAGAGGATGCATATAAGGATTTTGCCATAGATTTAACTAATGATATGCCTATAGAAGATTTGCTTTCTGTAAGTGATGTATGCATATCAGATTATTCGTCTTTGGTTTTTGAGTATTCACTCTTTGAAAGACCTATGATATTCCTTGCTCATGATTTGGAAGAGTATTTTGATTGGCGTGGTTTTTACTATGGTTACGAAGAATTTGTACCAGGGCCAATATATAAAACTACAGAAGAAATTGTGGGTTATATCAAAGGCTTAGATAAGGGTTTTGACAGAGAAAAAGTTATACAGTTTAGAGATAAGTTTATGAGTGCCTGTGACGGTCACGCCACAGACAGGATAATGAACATGGTTTTTGGAGAAAGAGGTTAGTATGATTTCAGTTGTTGTACCATCATATAATTCAGGAAATTATTTAATCAAGGCAGTGGATTCAGCTCTTATTCAGGGAGTTGATAAAGAGATAATTGTCATAGATGATTGTTCCACAGATGACTCGATTTATTTCTTTGTTGAAAATTATAATAAGGATTTTGAACCTAGTGAAGAAAGAGAGTATCTTGAAGATTATCCTAACACTTATTTGTACTGGAAAGGCACTGTAGGTGAAACACCAGTTACTGTGCTTAAAAATTCTGTTAATCAGGGTGTTGCAACTACTAGAAATATTGGCGTCAATGTGGCAAAGGGGAATTATATTGCCTTTCTTGACTCTGATGATTGGTGGGAACAGGGCAAGCTTCTTAGACAAAGAAGGTGTATGGAAAAAACTGGTGCGGTACTGTGTAATACTGCTAGAGAGCTTATGGAGCCAGATGGTGATTCTGCAGGAAATGTAATACACACTCCGAAAACAATTACCCTCGAACATCTTAAAAGAACAAATTGCATTAATTGTTCTTCCGTTATGGTAAAAAGAGAGGTTATGTTAAAATATCCCATGGAACATGAGGATGCCCACGAGGATTATCTTACCTGGCTTAGAATACTAAAAGATTATGATAAAGTTGTAGGTCTTGATGAGCCATTGCTCAAGTACAGGCTATCTAAGGGTGGCAAATCAAGAAACAAGCTTCAAGCGGCTAAGATGACCTACAAGACCTATAGATATGCAGGATTTGGTATATTTAAGTCCTCTTTTATGATGATTGCATATACATATAATGGCTTAAAAAAATATAAGATGAAGTTTTAGATATTATTACTTGTTTTGGTGTATTTTGCACCTTTTCCGTCGTTGTGGGCTTTGATTCTTTTTTCTAGATTGTTGGTCCAACCTGTATAGAGGGTGCCATCACTACATTCTACCATGTAGGTATAATTCATAATTTTGACTCCTATTTTTCTTCGATTACATCTTCAGCTTCATTTTCTAAAGTGCCCATAAAAATAGTAAGGGCAGTGCAGATAATAAATATAACAATTCCTGCGATTATCTGAACAAGAGTTGTATCTGTCATATCATATTCCTGTTGAACCTTATAAAAGATTGCTACAGGAGATGCAACAATAAGACCAAGAATACCACTGTAGGTAGCTGATGCAAAATGATTGAATAACCATTCTATAAGCTTGGATAAAAAGAAAACTCCAACAAGACATCCAATTGCAAAAGGAGCAAGTATAAGTGCCTGGTCAAACATAATCTTGATGTCAAAATCCTTTAATGCAGTTATAAAAGTTTTAACTGCAGATAAAATACCGAAGTAATAACCTAAAACCATAAGTACAAGGGAACCACTTACTCCAGGGATTACCATTGTGGCAGCAGCTATAATACCAATAAAGAAAACCTTAATCATCATTGGTATGCTTGCTACAAGTAAAACACCACTCTCGGCATCTCCGTTTAGGAAAGCCATACCAGCAGCTATGGCAGCGAACAATATGAATAGAACTATATTTATGAAAAGAGATTTCTTTGTGTCTTTTGCCCAGCCTGTTTTTAATGATTTGATAATCATAGGAAGACCACCCAGAATAAGTCCTGTGAAGGCTAAAGATGTGGCAAATGGTTGATTCTCAAGAAGCCAGCCTATTATAAAAGTAAAGCCAACTACACCAACTATCATACCTATGGCTACCGGTAAGAGTGTCTTTACGCTGTTTTTAAAATCCTTAAACAAGTTAGAAACAGAGGATAAAATTTTGTCGTATATTCCGAATGAAACGGCCATTGTTCCCCCGCTTACGCCAGGAATAACATTGGCGATACCTACAAATATTCCCTTTATTACATTAATTAAAAATTTCATATATACAAATCCTTTCAATTTTTAAAAGTATATGATAAAAATAAACACGAGATACATTATACATCTTAAAATTAGTAAAATCAAACAGTAATATAGTATGTCTTGTGTCTTTTTACTTTTTTTGATATAATATGACGATAGTCAATTTATTAGGAGTGGAATAATGAAAAAATATATATTATCAAGCTTATTATTAGTGCTAGTTGTACTTCTTTGTGCAGGCTGTGGAAAGGAGAAAAAAACTAGTTCCACAGAGATAGTTAATCAGCAGGATATTCCTATAGATAACGTAAGTGTAGATTCAGAAACAGGTCCAGGAAGTATGGGGCTTGAAATGGATGAAGATGGGTTTTATGTAATTAAAGATTATGTAAAGACAACAGAGATGACTGTAAATGTGAGAATTACACCATCTACTGATGCGCCTATATATAAGATGTTGGAAGAAGGAACTGTCCTTGAACGTTCTGGATATAATGATGAGTGGTCAAGAGTAGTTTTGGAGGATACAAATTTCTATGTGTATTCGGATTATGTGGAGGAAACTACACCACCTGATTGGGCAGATATAGATGTTCCAGAAGATGTGGAAGATGTTCCTACAGTAAAAAATATTATCATAGATCCGGCTAATCAGGCCAGTGACAATATTGCTAAGGAGCAAGTAGGTCCAGGTAGTGAGATTACAAAGCAGGCGGCTACAACAGGTAGTGTAGGAGCTGCATATGGAACTAAGGAATATGAGCTTAACCTTTTATATGCTCAGCTATTAAAAGCTGAATTAGAGTCAAGAGGTTATACAGTAACTCTTACAAGAGATTCCAACAATGTAGATTTGACAAACAAAGAAAGAGCTGAAATGGCAAACAATTCTGGGGCAACAGTGTTGATTAGACTTCAGATGAATTTCAGTGCAAATGATGACATGGTTGGTGTTATGGCGCTTACTATGAGTGATAACAGTACGTATAACAGTTATCTTTATGAGCAGAGTAATGAACTTGCAACCAGAATATTGCAGGGTATTACGGAAGATATTAGTACAACTAACCATGGTATATATCAGTCAGAGGATATGACCTTGATTAACTGGAGTAAAATTCCTGTAGCAGTTATAAGTCTTGGATTTTTAAGTAATGAGGCAGAAGAGGCTAATCTTGTTTCAAGTGGATATCAAGCTACGATGATTCAAGGAATTGCAGATGGTATAGATTACTATTTTGGTGTCGGAATGGAAACAGAACCAGATACAGATGCAGAATAAGGAGGAGCTTATATGAGAGATTATGTATTAGTTTGTGATTCTACAGGTGATTTACCTGCGGATATAATAAAAGAATTAGGGATAAAGATAATTCCTTTTTCCTATTCTATAAAGGATGAACCATTTTACTATTATATAGATGAAAGAGATGATATAAAGGGATTTTATGATAAGTTAAGAGCAGGAGATATGCCAGTTACTTCTCAGGTTAATCCTACAACTTATAAGGATTTCTTTAAGGAGATAGTTGAAGAAGGCAAGGATGTTTTATATATGTGCTTTTCTTCTGGTCTGAGTGGTTCTTATCAGTCTGCAAGATTAGGTGTTGATATGCTAGAAGAAAAATATCCAGATGCAAAGGTTGTTGTGGTTGACACCTTGGCTGCCAGTGTTGGTGAGGGTCTTTATATGTATCTTGCGGCAAAGAAAAAAGCAGAAGGTATGGATATAGATGAGCTTGCAACATGGATTGAAGATAACAGATTAAATGTGAGACACTGGTTTATGGTTGAGGACTTGTTCCATCTTAGTAGAGGAGGAAGACTTTCGGCAGTTGGTGCAGTAGTAGGTAGTGCACTTAAGATTAAGCCTATACTTAGTGTTGACGAGGAAGGCAAGTTAGTTGTAAAGGCTAAGACAAGAGGTACAGGAAAAGCTCTTGATTATATTATATCAAAGGTTGTAGAAGAAGGCGGAGATTTAGCTTCTTTAGTTGGCGTAATTGGACATGCTGATGATATGGAGAAGGCAGAGAAGATAAAGTCTATGGCTGTAGAAGCAGGTATGAAGGAAGAAAACCTTATGATAACTCCTATAGGACCGATTATCGGAACTCACGTAGGTGCGGGTATGGCAGCTATAGCATTCCTTATGGAATAGTTGTTTTAGATAAAAAAGTATTATCATAACAGTTGAGTTGTGATAATACTTTTTTTGTTCGTAACAGACAACTATCTGAAATAATCTTTTGGCCCAACTCCATCAAAGTCAAAGAAGATACCTATATTGGAGGAGTTGTAGGTGAACATAAAGAATGCAATTGTAAAATATGCAAGTATAATTATGCATGTGAAATTGTTTATGCTGTAGTTGTATTTTTTTGAATTTTCCATATAGAAGGCTATAAAAACACCAATAAAATATATGGCAATATTTATCCAATCATATCTGGTACCAAGAACACCCCATATAGTGTAAAAGAGAAATACTATGGTTGCCATACCGTACAAAACACCCGCAGTTCTTCTCACAAGGAAATCCTTTTGTTTGGGATTCTTTTTAAATATATCCCATATAGTTAGAAACAACATAGGGAAGAATATTAGTTTGAGATGCTGAAAGGTTGATTCGTTTACCGCTGAAAAAAGACCAATGAAAAAATTGCTTCCCGACCAATCATAAGTGAAATGTAGAAGAACGCCCAATGTACATATAAGTATATATCGTATTACTAGTTCTTTTTTACTGTACATAATTACTCCTAATGTTTTTTATAAGTATATGTGAGATAATACGTTTTTATTTGAGAAAAATATATAAAAAACTTTGACGATATGATATAATTTTAATTTGATTAGTCGTTTTTAGTGGGAGAAAATCTATGAAATCAATTGATGAGAGTAAGAAGATAAATAAACTTACTACCCTGTGTTATATTGAACAGGGTGAAAGCTACCTTATGCTTTTCAGAAATAAAAAAGAAAATGACCAAAGCAAAGGTAAATGGCTGGGTGTAGGTGGTAAACTTGAAAAGAATGAAAGCCCTGATGACTGTGTTAAAAGAGAAGTTTTCGAGGAGACAGGTATTACCTTGTCAAATTATAAATGTAGAGGCTTTATTACCTTTATTTCAGACCAGTGGGAAAATGAAATCATGTTCTTGTACACAGGAAGTTGCCTAGATGAAAAAATAAATGAGGTATGTAAAGAAGGCAGACTTGAGTGGATTCCTAAGAATAAAATTATGGACCTAAATATGTGGGAAGGGGACAGGATTTTTTTAAAGGAACTCATAGAAGGTAAGGAGTTTATTAACCTTAAACTTATATATGAGGGGGACAAGCTGGTTTCTTGGGAAAATTATTCAGTATGAATTTATAGCTTAAAAGAAAGTAGTTTTAATAAAGAAGGAGACAGGAATTATGTACTATGTACCAGATGATACTAATAAATGTGGATATTATGAATGCAGTTGTTGTGGAGAAAAATTTCTTTCTCTACAAACTATGTCTACCATAGATTGTATATATTGTGAGCAGGATGTGGACTACGAGATAGGTCCGGATGAGGATATGTCTTCGGTGAAGGATACAGCTAAATTGATACAGGTTTTAGAAGGCGAAGATGTAGAGAAGATGGATACACTTTTGAGTCTTGCCATAACAGGAGGAAATTACGATTGGATATAATTAGAAAAGGGGCTACTTTGTTCCTTTGTCTTGCACTTTTACTTACTGGGTGTTCGGGAAAGAATTCTAGAAAGACAGATGAAAACTTGGTTATAGAAACCTCGGGCAATAACAATTATACCAGCGAGACAGAAACTAAGGAACCAGAAGAACTCACAACAGAAAATATTATATCAGAAGATATTACCGAAGAGGCAACCACAGAGTCTATAGATGTTGTGGATAATGGTGATGTTTCAAATTATGGATATGTTATACCAGAGCTTAATTATGCCTCAAAAAATATTCCGGATAACCAAAGCATGAAGTTTGCGCAGGGGATGAAGATAGGCTGGAACCTTGGTAATACTTTTGATGGATATACAGATAATCCTTGGTTTGAAGGAGAATTACTTTATGAATCTGCTTGGTGTGGAATTATAACAACACCAGAGATGATAAAAGCTGTAAAGGATGCAGGATTTAATACTATTCGAATACCGGTGTCATGGCATAATCATGTATCTGGAGAAGATTATGTTATAAGCGAAGAGTGGATGAATAGAGTTCAAGAGGTTGTGGATTATGCCATAGAGCTTGATATGTATGTGATAATTAATACACATCACGATATTTTTTCGGGTAATGAGCAAGGGTCTCTTGGACAGTGTTTTATATATCCCTCATATGAATATTATGAGACATCTAAGGCTTATCTTACTAGTGTGTGGACACAGATAAGTGAGAGATTTAAAGATTATGACGAACATCTTATATTTGAGTCCATGAATGAACCTAGACTTACAGGAACTACATATGAATGGTGGATGGATGCATACTCAGATGAGTGTAACGAAGCAGTTGATTGCATAAATATGCTTAATCAGGATTTTGTTGATGTAGTAAGAAGTTCAGGTGGAAATAATCCAGAAAGATATTTGCTTATACCAGGCTATTGTTCTAGTTATGATGGTGCAACTCACATTAATTTTAAGTTGCCTCAAGATACGGCAAAGGATAAGCTTATGGTAGTTGTTCATGCTTACACACCATATAGTTTTGCTCTACAATCTGAACAAGACAATGGTAGCGAGAGTACCTTTGATGTAAGTGACAGTACAGATACTCAGGAAATAGAATATATTATGAGTAGTTTGTATGATAAGTATATTAGTAAGGGTATTCCGGTAATAATTGACGAATTTGGAGCTAGAAGAAAAACATCTTCTGCTGATATGGATAACACTCAGGCAAGAATAAATTACGCAGCGTATTATATTGCTATAGCTAGAGCTAATGGCATAATTTGCTGTTGGTGGGACAATAATTCTTTTAACTCAGAAGGGGAAGATTTTGGATTGCTTAATAGAGCAGGACTTATATGGTCTTACCCAGATATAGTAAAGGCTTTAATGACGTATTAAGGCAGGAAGGACTTGCAGGATGAAGATAGCAGTTTTAGGACCTAAGGGTACATTTAGCGATAAGGCGTACCTGGAGTATGAAAAAAAACATAAGGATATTACATTTGAACCAGAATATTATCCAACTATAGATGAGGTTTTCTCTGCGGTTTGCCCAGGGGATTGCCAGATGGGCATTGTGCCGGTGGAGAATACTTTGGATGGATATGTACAAAGGACTTTGGATTTGCTTCTTGAAAAAGAACTTCAGATAGTGGATGAAAATATGGTGGAGGTTCAGTTTTCTTTGGTGGGAAATGTTTGCTCCATAGAGGAAATTGAAAAGCTATATGTTCAGTTTAAGGCTAATGGTCAGTGTAGACAGTTTATAAATTCACTGAATCATGTGAAGATTATATCTACTGATAGCAATATGGAATCCTTTTACAAGCTTGAGGATGAAAAAGGGGCAGCGGCGATTGTGCCTGCCCACATAACAGAGACAGAAAGAGATAGATTTGTGGTTGGAAATGTAACAGATGCAAGTAACAATCACACAAGATTTCTCATAATAAAAAAGGGAAATGTGGATTCTGATAGGGTGAGAGAATTCAAGTGCGACAATGATATTATGGGAAAGAAGGGTAAGGTTAGAGTGCCGGTATATATAATGCCGGCAACGGATAGACCGGGTATCCTCTTTGAAATATTAAAAAGTTTTAATGAGAAGCAGATTAATATGATTTCTATTATGTCAAGACCTACAAAGCAGGAGCTTGGAACTTATAACTTCTATATTGAGATTGATGGAGCATACAGCCAGTTAGATGTGATAATTGACACACTAAGAGACATGAAGGAATTTAATGACATAAAGATATTAGGCATATATAATGAACAATCTTAGATGAGATGTCTAAGATGCAGGAGGCTTTTTTATGAATAAGGATTTGACAGTAGGTAAACCGTCTACTGTTCTGTGGAAGTTTTGTATACCTCTTCTTGGAAGTGTAGTGTTTCAGCAGTTATACAACATTGCAGACAGTTTGGTTGCTGGAAGATATGTAGGCGAGGACGCCTTGGCGGCAGTGGGGAATTCTTATGAAATAACTTTAATATATCTGGCATTTGCCTTTGGATGCAATATGGGCTGCTCAGTTACTGTATCCCAGTTTTTTGGAGCAAAGAATTATCGGGATATGAAAACTGCGGTATATACTACATTTATCTTTACAGCTATTCTGTGTGGAGTACTAATGCTTGTTGGTTTTATCTTTGGTGGTGAACTGCTTAAGCTTATCAATACACCTACAGATATATTTGATGATTCTAAATTATATCTTGATATATATACTGGTGGACTATTCTTCCTGTTTTTCTACAATATAGCTACAGGAATATTTTCTGCTTTGGGAGATTCTAAGACTCCATTTATATTTTTGGCAATTTCTTCAGTGGCCAATGTAGCTGTTGATATATTGTTTGTGAAAGAATTTAATATGGATGTGGCAGGTGTGGCTTGGGCTACTTTTATATGTCAGGGTGTAAGCTGTGTGGCATCTGTAATAGTAGTTCTTAGAAGACTTAAAAATATAGACCATAACAGCCTAGGAAAAAGTGAAAAGGTGCCTGCTTTTTCAAAAGAAATACTTAAAAAGTTTCTTAGGATTGCTATACCAAGTACCCTTCAACAAAGTTTTGTGTCCGTGGGTAATATAATTATTCAGGGTATTATAAATAGCTTTGGTTCTGCGGTTATCGCTGGATATTCGGCAGCTATAAAGCTTAACAATATGGTTATAACTACATTTTCTGCCCTGGGTAATGGTATGTCTAACTTCACCGCTCAAAATATTGGTGGTGGCAAGCCAGAGAGGATTAAAGAAGGACATAGCGCAGGACTTAGACTTGCTCTTTTAGTCTATGTGCCTATAGTTTTAGTTTATATGTTTTTTGCAGATACTCTTGTGAATCTATTTATGGATGGAGAACAAAGTAAGGCACTTATAGTAGGTGTAGAATTTTTACACATTGTAGCTCCGTTTTATATTATAATAGCTACGAAGATAATTTCTGATGGAGTACTTCGAGGCGTAGGAGCTATGAACCAATTTATGATAGCTACTTTTTCTGACTTGATTTTAAGAGTGGGACTTGCCTTTTTGTTATCTGCAAAATGGGAAGAGACTGGTATATGGCTTGCTTGGCCGGTGGGATGGATTATAGGAACATTGGTTTCGGTTGTTTTTTATATATCCATTAAGAAGAAAATAGAAACTAAACAAGAGATTGTATAAAATAGATTACAAGGAGGAACGAGATGGCGGAGAAAGATAATCAGTCAATTGATGAGGTAATGCTCAGCAAGGAAGATATACTTGCAAGACTTAAGGAAAATGGATTAAGACTTACAGAACAGAGAAAGCTCATAGTAGATATTATTGCAAATGAAGAGTATTCCTGCTGTAAAGAAATATATATATTGGCACATAAAAAGGATGATACCATAGGAGTTGCTACAGTTTATCGTATGATTAACGTTCTTGAAGAAATTGGTGCCATAAGTAGAAAAAATATTCAGAAAGCAAATTGTAATGGACGTTGCTGTGATATGAAGAGTGGATGTACTATAGTTACTGAAGACAGCAAGCAGATTATGATATCTGAGGCGGATTTGCAGGAGGCTCTGAAATATATTATGGAGAAGAAGGGTATTGAAACTGCTGAGGAGATAAAGGCAGTGCTGGTAAATCAGAGTGTCTAACAGTGATATTAGAGTTTAGACAATGACTGTATAGTGGAGGAAGATTTTATGAAACTTATATCATGGAATGTAAATGGGCTTCGTGCCTGTATGACTAAGGGATTTATGGATTTCTTTAATGAGATAGATGCAGATTTTTTCTGCTTACAGGAGATTAAACTTTCCGAGGGACAGCTTGAGTGGGACAAGGAAGGATATGAAGCTTACTGGAATTACGCAGAGAAAAAGGGCTATTCAGGTACAGCTATTTTTACTAAGCACAAACCAATTTCTGTTGCTTACGGAATTGGTGTAGAAGAGCACGACCATGAGGGTAGAGTTATAACCCTAGAGTATGATAATTATTATGTGGTTACAGTGTATACTCCAAACTCCCAGAATGAGGTGGCAAGACTGGACTACAGAATGGTTTGGGAGGATGCATTTAGAGAGTATCTTTTAGGCCTTAAGGCAAAAAAACATGTTATGGTGTGCGGAGACCTTAATGTGGCTCACAAAGAGATAGATATTAAGAATCCTAAGGCTAATCGCCGTAATGCAGGCTTTACCGATGAGGAAAGAGAAAAGATGACTGTACTTCTTGAGTCAGGCTTTATAGATACTTTCAGACATTTTTATCCTGATATGGAACAGATTTATTCTTGGTGGTCTTACCGCTTTAAGGCCCGTGAGAAAAACGCTGGTTGGCGTATAGACTATTTCCTTGCTTCAGAGGATTTAAAAGATAAGCTTGTGGATGCCAAGATTCACACAGAGATTGTGGGCTCAGACCACTGCCCAGTGGAACTTGATGTGGATTTATAGAATAAAAAATTACAATTTACAGATTTCAGTTTATAGTTAGGAGGTACTTTAGATGATATACACAGTTACATTTAATCCGTCTTTGGACTATGTTGTGACAGTTTCAGATTTTGCTATGGGAAAAATAAACAGAGCTTCCGCAGAGCGAATTCTTCCCGGTGGAAAGGGTATAAATGTATCCATAGTTTTGAATAATCTGGGAGTTGATAATAAAGCAATTGGTTTTGCCGCTGGATTTACCGGTGAGGTGCTTAAAAGCTTGCTTAAGGAAAGAAAAATCAATTCAGATTTTATCACTCTTGATGAGGGAACTACCCGTATAAATGTCAAACTTAGAGCTGGTCTTGAGACTGAGGTTAACTGTCAGGGACCTGTGGTTAAGGAGCAGTTTATAGGCACTTTATACGAGAAGCTTGATTATCTTGACGAGGATGATTATCTTGTCCTTGCGGGAAGTATACCTGATACTATGCCAAAGTCTGTTTATATGGATATTATTGAGAGACTACAGGATAATGGCAGCAAGATAATTGTTGATGCAACAGGTGAACTTCTACTCAATGTTCTTCCGCATAAACCATTTCTTATTAAGCCAAATCAGGCAGAGCTTGGGGCTCTTTTTGATGTGGAGATTGAGGATAGAGAAGAGGTAATTACCTACGGTAAAAAACTTATGGAGATGGGAGCAAGAAATGTACTTGTTTCTATGGCAGGGGAAGGAGCAATTCTTCTTGCAGAGGATGGAAATATATATGAGTCAAAG
>JAGBBM010000068.1 GCA_017938485.1 Lachnospiraceae bacterium | reverse complement strand
TTTAAGGATAATCCAGATTCAGCACTTGTTCTTGATAAAAAAACCTATATCACAGCTATTGTAGCAGCATTAATCATCGGTATGTACGATGGTTTCTATGGTCCAGGAACAGGTACATTCCTCATTATTGCTTTTACAGTATTTGCAGGAATGAGTGTAGGCTGTGCCAACGCACAAGCAAAGGTGATAAACCTTACTACAAATATTACTTCTCTTGTTATATTTATCATCAATAGACAAGTTATATTTACTCTGGGTATCGCTGCCGCCCTATCCAATATGCTTGGAGGCTACATAGGCGCCGGCCTTGTTATGAAAAAGGGCAGCGCCATAGTAAAACCAACTATCATATTGGTACTGTTTTTGTTATTCTTAAAGATACTTGGTGTGTATTAAAAATGTATTGACATATCTTCTATAAGAATATATATTAAGTGTATAACCATAAAGTCGAGAAATAATTCCAAGGTTATACGAAAACCCTAGTGAGCCGTCACTCGCTAGGGTTTTCTCGTTCTTAAGTGAACTACTCTTATTAGGCTGTTACTGTCTACTCATCTCTATCCAACCATTTGCATATGTAATGCGAAACTACATTTGCCATGATAGAAAAAATAAAGTCGAGAAAAGTTTCCAAGATTTCACCTCCCTCCGCATTATGCTAGAAAGAGTCGACAGTCTAATATAAAAACAAAAAATGGTAATGTTGTTGAATAAACCATTACGAAAAACTAGATATAAAAAGATATACGAAAGATATCAAGATATAGATTATAACATATATTTTTATTTATAACAATAAAAAAGGAATCATATAGTATATATATGACTATATGATTCCCTTTATATATTATGCTTCGTTAAATACCTTCTTGTCCAATGCACCTTCCTGGTGAGATACTATGGTTGTACATACTGCATCACCAGTGATATTAACCGCTGTTCTAATCATATCAAGGATTCTATCAATACCCATAATAAGAGCAATACCCTCTGTTGGAAGTCCTACGGAGTTAAGCACCATAGCAAGAGTTATAAGACCAACACTTGGAACTCCGGCAGTTCCGATAGATGCAAGAGTTGCAGTAAGAACAACAGTTGCAAGATTACCTATAGTAAGGTCTATACCATATGCCTGAGCAATAAATATAACCGCCACTCCCTGCATGATAGATGTTCCATCCATATTAATAGTTGCACCAAGAGGTACTGTAAATGATGATATTCTCTTAGATACACCCATCTTCTTATCAAGAGTATCTATTGACATAGGTATAGTCGCGTTGGAAGTTGCTGTTGAAAAAGCAAAGCCCATAACCGGTAAAAACTTTTTGATAAACTTCAAAGGATTTAGTCTGGTAAATATAAAAAGTAATACCTGATATACAACAAAACACTGCAACACTAACGCAAGTACAACGCTTCCCATATATTTAAGCATAGGCTGGAATGCAGAGAAACCAAGGTTTGCAAAGGTTCTGGCAATGAGGCAGAACACTCCTATTGGTGCAACCTTCATAATAGCCATAGTCATCTCCATCATAACATCATTGAACTGACTGAAGAAAGATGCAACCACATCCGCCTTGTTTCCAAGCTTAGCAAGCATAATACCTACAAAAAGTGCAAAAAGGATAATTGGAAGCATATCTCCATTTGCCATAGCACCGATTGGATTTTTAGGTATGATGTTAAGCAAAGTCTCCACCATATCTGTATCCTCAGCTGTAGTTGTCATCTCAGCTTTTTCAACAGAATCCATATCAAGACCAATGCCCGGATCAATTATATTGGCAACTGTAAGAGCAATAACCACCGCAAGGGCTGTGGTTGCTATGTAAAAACATATAGTCTTAACACCCACCTTGCCGAGAGTCTTGGTATCTCCAATAGCCATACTACCACATACAAGTGAACAGAAAACAAGTGGAACAACAAGCATCTGCATAAGGCGGATAAAGCCCTGACCTATAACATAGAAAATGCCCTCTATAAGAACCTCATTCTTAAAGTTACTATCTGGTAAGGCATAATGAATTGCCACACCAGCCAAAGCACCAACTATAAGTGCTATAAAAATCTTAGTTGAAAGACCCAGACCCTTTTTTTCTTTCTTTTCTACATTTATCTTCTTATCTGACATTTACTCAAGGCCTCCCGTTTCATCTAAATATTCTTTAAGAGCTTCTCTCCACTCTGCTGGTTCCTCAATATCTGAAAGTCTAAGCATCATATTATCAAGAACACAGTATTCTGGGCGAGAGGTATCACTTGATAAAACAGGATGTATCTCAAGCTTACCAGTATTACCTGTATACTCAAGTATAGCCTTTGCAAACTCATATCTGCTACAGCTTCCTTTACAAACTGCATGATAAAGTCCATACTCATCATTATCAATAAAGTACTTTACTACCTTTGCAAGCTCCTTAGCACTAGTTGGAACCCCATATCTATTGTTAGGAACATTTACAGACTTTTCCACATCAACCTTTCTAAGTATCTCATCTACAAAGTCTCTTCCGATACCGTAAATCCATGAGCTTCTAAGAATAACAAACTTCTTACAAAGCTGGGTAACAAACTTCTCTCCAGCTTCCTTTGACTTACCGTAAATAGTTCTTGGATGAGTCTTATCAAACTCATTGTATGGCTTTTCTGACTTGGCATCAAACACATCATCTGTAGAAAGCTGAATAAGCTTAGCACGAACTGACTCTGCAGCCATAGCTACATTTCTAACACCGATTGCATTAACCTTATAAGCCTTATCAATATCCTTCTCACATTCGTCAAGACTGGTAAGACCTGCACAGTTAATTACAACGTCTGGTCTATGAAAATTGATGTAATGGTTAACTTTTTCCGAATCTGTTATATCCACCTCATCAATATCTGTGGAAAGAATCTGATATTCTGTGCAATCAAGCAACTGACAAAGAGCTCTTCCTACGTGTCCTTCGCCACCTGTAATCCACACCTTCAACATAAATATATACCCCCTCATTTAAACTGTTTTATATTTCTCTTCAAACTCGTCAACTGACATAGGCTTCGCAAAATAGTATCCCTGTATAAGGTCACACTCCTGCTGGGTAAGGAAATCCACCTGTTCCCTACTCTCAATACCCTCTGCTACAATCTTCATATCAAGCTTCTTGGCAAGATCAATAACCTCTGAAACTATGAGCATACCTCTTTCAACAGAATCTACGCCTCTAAAGAAGTCCGCATCAATCTTAAGAACATCTATAGAAAGTTCCTTCAAGGAATTAAGAGAAGAATATCCAGCACCAAAATCGTCCATAGAAACTATGAAACCATACTCTCTGAGCTTTTTAACTGTGTCAATAAGCACATACTTATCATCAAAGAATGCACTCTCTGTAAGTTCAAGCTCAATGTACTGATGTGGCACATTGTACTTATCAACAATACTACATATGTGCTCTGCCAAATCTTCTCTCGTAAAATGGGCACGGGATACATTTACAGATATAGGGAATAAGTTTCTGCCCTCACTAAGCCACTTTGACTGCTGAAGGGCAACTTCCTCAATCATATAATCATCCAACTGAAGTATAAAACCATTCTTTTCAAATATAGGAATAAATCTGTTAGGTGGGATAAAGCCCTCTACCGGATGAATCCATCTAACCAAAGCCTCGGCACCAGCCAACTGTTCTTCCTTAGTACTATATTTTGGCTGAAGATAGAGTTTAAACTGCTTTGTAACCAAAGCCTTGTCCATCTCGTCTTCAACCCTACGTTCCCAAAGCTGTTGTTTCTTCATCTCAATGTCATAAGAAGCAATCTTTTCATCTGAGTCTTCTGGCAACAAGGCAAGGGCTGTTATGGCGTTATTGTATAAGCTATCCACATCTTTGTCATTAGCATCCGCTGTACATACGCCATATTTGAAATATATCTTGATATTTGGCACAACTTTGCTTAAGTTTTCCTCTATACTATTTATTCTGTCAAGCAAATCAACGTCATCTATATAAGTAAGCAAAAATCCAAAGTCTGCTTCATCGTGATGAGCCATAATCTCTTTTTTCTTGCTAAGTTTTTTCAGTGAAAGGTACAACTTTTCCAAAAGTTCCTCTCCTTCTTTGACTCCAAAACAAGTACAAAAACTTCTATACTTTTCCATTCTCACAGTGAGCATAGCATAATTATTTTTGCCACGGTTTTTCTTTAGTAACTTATCTCCCTTTTTGGTAAAATACAACCAGTTATAACCACCGGTAACCATATCTGTATAAAGAACCTTGGTAATCCTCTTTTGGCTCCTTGCCACACCTATAACGGAACATATATAATATACCACGAATACAAAAGTCAAAAGAATCATCATTACAAATGTTATAAACACCATGGTCAAATCATTGTTAGTAATCTCAATAGAATTCAAAACCATGACTTTGTAATCATCGTAGTAGATAACAAACCAAACCTCCATAATGGCAATTGGTATATTTCTCTCTGAAAAAAATTTATCCGTATTAAAAAAAATATCTTCATTAACTAATTTCAAAAGGATATCATCAGCTACAGCTTTATATGTTATATTAGAATCATCTTGGTTTATACCCTCAACATCTATTCCATCCTCCAACAATGACTTCTCGTCATAAGCGATAATTATATCATAATTATCTCCATACACTCCCATACTGAGATACTGGGATACCTCATTAATCTTGGGGATAAAATCAGTGTCATTTATAATCTCACCTTCATCCCCCTCGTAGATATAATCATTGCCGGTCCAAAGTATATTATCTGATTCATCTAACACTACTATGTCATAGATATCTCCTTTTATACCAAAAAATTCAAATAATTCCTCGGGGGCTATATCTGACACATCCCCATCATGGCACATATAATCAGCAACATTATAAGATGATTTGTAGGCATCATAAAACTTCTTATCAATTAAATCTACAAGATATAAACTTAAGATACCAACTACTACTCCAAATAAAACTATAGAAATAGCAAAAAGTCCAACTATAGACGGCCAAATACGTTTTCTCTTGAGTTTCCTAATTCTCTTTTCTTTTAAATTACTCATATTTTCCCCCCGATATATTAAACAACCTGAAATATAACTATTCTCTCCCTGTCATTTTCTTCCTCATATAAATCCATACAATATATCTCATCCACAAACAACAAATTATTGTTGGTCATTAGATAAGACATATATGCATCTGATGGATAATAAAACATAAGTAATATGTCCCTTGGCTTGATATAATATGATTCCATAATCCTAGCCATAACACTTTTCAATATATCTACAGAAAATGGATTAAAGAAATAGCAAACATCCACCTTCGTAGGCACCTTATAATCCTCCGCACACTCCAGACAAAACGCCACCTTATGTTTTGAAACTGCCCGTTCCAGATTATTCATAGCGGAAAGGAAAAGTCTATCATCATACTCTACACCTATGGTTTTACACTTAGTCTGATGAGATAAAAAGAACTCCACTCTCCCCTTCCCACAGCCATAGTCAAGAACTGTGTTATGTTTTTTTATGTATCCACTACCTGCTAACCGCTCCAGTACTGCATAATCTGTAGGTTCATATGGAAAATGATGACTATCTGCATTGGACCAATCCCAGCCAGAAGTTCTAATTCTAAGTAATTCATCCCATTTTCGTTCATTATGTACCATCTTGTGGTTAACCTCTTTACGCCTAAACTTGTGTTTTAATAACCTAATTCCTCATTTACAAGGATAATGTGGAATCTATCTGAATGTCTTGAATATCTGGTAACAAGGAACTCACAACAGATAGTATCTCTCGACTTGCAATTTGCACAAGAACCTGTGTGTTTGCAAGGTGTCTCAAGAGGAAATCTCTGAGCATTAATAGGTGCCGCAGTATTTCTTGCTCTTGAAAGGGCAGAGTCAAAATCCTTTGCCACCTTGTTCATCCCCACAATCATAAGCACCTTCTTAGGACCATAGGCAATGGCTGCCACACGATTAGAGTTGCCGTCAATATTAACCAATATACCGTCCTCTGTAATAGCATTACTGCTACAAAGGAAATAATCCGAACCAAATATCTTGAGCTCTACCTCTCTTTTTTCCTCAGGAGTGGCACAATTATCTCGATTATACACCTCATAATTACCATTTATCACTGCATCACGAAGTCCTATCTCAGTAACTGACATGGAGCCTCCCCAACCGATAGATGCTCCTTCCGGAATAAGCTCCAAAGCCTTAGCAAGAGCCTCTTCCTTAGTCTCAACATAGTAACCTGCCATATTACGGGACTCTAAGCCTTTTATCACTTTTTCTGCCAACATCTTGTTGCGAGAATTAACATTATTATCTTTCATATCACAGTCTCCTTTTTGCTCTATCAAACACTTTTATCTTCATTAAAATCACTCTATCAAAACTTAGTTTATATTATAACAGAATAAAGGGGTTGGGACAACAAATTATCTACTTTACTACAACATCACTCAGTGCAAGCATAATTCTACTTTCTCTAAGAGTTCTAGATGTATCATAATCATATTCTATGGTCTGAATATTCGCCTTTGGATAAACTTTATGGAGATTTTTCATAATACCACGTTCACATACGTGACTTACAAGACATCCAAAAGGATGCACCATCAGTATGTGATTATATCCCTGCTCTATCAAATCAGCCACTTCCCCTGCAATAAGCCAACCATCCCCAATATTACATCCCTTTGATATTATAGGTTTAGCCAGTCTTCTAAGTTCTTTAAAAGACGCATCAGGACAAAATCCACCCTTTGATATAGCTATATTTACGTCATCCTGTAGTTTCATCAGATAACTCATCAAACCATCAATTATCTTTATAACTGCTGGGGAGGCACCTTTTAAGCATTGATTCTGTCTTTCACCGTTAACTAGATAAATCACATAGTTGATAAAACCACCCATACGGTAATCACAGCCCTGCTCTTGTAGGAACTTTTCCAAATTATCATTTCCTACCCGTGAGAATTTCATATAGATTTCACCTGCTATACCGACTTTGGTCTTATCACACTCTTCTCTCTTTATTCGCCCAAAGCTTGACACGATATCCTGATACAGTTTTTTTCTTGATTTTCCTGATATGTGCTTACCATTTCTAATATACTTTACCAATCTTTTCTCCCACATATCATAACATCTTTGGGTAGCTCCTTCTTCCTTTTCATAAGGACGAACCTGTTGCAAAAGAGTCATGAGCAAATCTCCATAACAAACTGCTGCAACAGCTCCACGAAGTAGTGATGGTGTTATAGAAAATCCCTTGTGTTTCTCCTCGCCATACACATTTAAAGAAATCACTGGAATATGACCATAACCAGCCTTTTTTAGACTTTTTATCATAGAGTTATAATAATTTCCCGCCCGACAAGCTCCCCCTGTCTGTGGCTCTAAAAAGGCAATCTTTTTGTGATTAACCTTTCCTGATTCTATGGTAGCAAACATCTGCCCCAGAATGCATATGGCCGGCAAACAATAATCACCACTGACGTGTGGCAATGAATAGTCAACAAGACCTTTATCTTCCTTCATAATCCTAAGGCGATAACCTGCCCGGGCAAAAGCTGCCTGTAAAAAGGCATTGTGATACCCCAACATATCTGGCATATAAATAGTATGCGTTTTCTTCATAGCTTTTGTAAACTCAGCTTTTTCCTGTTTAGAATTTACTTTTTTATACATAATCATCCACCCAATACATAAATTGTTTTATTTATTTAATTATATAATCCAACATCTCCTTTTTCAATACAAAACAAAAGCCCCTATACCGCCAAAATGACGATATAGAGACTTTTCTCCATTTACACAGTCATACCATTATACATTGACATTTACGCCTTCCTCGCCACTACAATAGGCTGGTAAAAGCCTGTTTCCTCCGGAAACTTCCACTCAACCTTGCTACAACCACATGAAAGGAGTAATTCTGTCATTTCTTCTCGTCTTGTAGCCCTGTACTCACACTGGAATTTACTTACCTCAAGAGTATCTTCATCCTCGATAATATACTGGGTGAGCTTATAGTTATCCTCATCCCAGTCCCAAGTCTGAAAGGATACTCTCTGCCCCTTATCTTCTTTATGTATGTAAGGTGGCGAGTATGGCGGTTTATCCAGTAGCAAGCTGTCGTAATCCCTAATGCTTGCAACAAATATACCATTTTTCTCTATCTGACCTACGATACTCTCAATGACCTTTTTCAAATCATCCCTGGTCAACATATGTGGCAGGGCATTATCCATCGCAATAATGATATCAAACTTTTCAGAAAATGTATCTGACAGGGCGCAAAAATCTGCTTTCTTAAAGCAAATCTTAACACCATTTTCTTTTGCCCTTCTTTCAGCTTCTACAAGCTCTCCCTCACTTATATCAGAAGCTGTTACTCTGTATCCAAGAGTAGCAATTCCAATAGCCTGAGTTCCTATACCGCAGGCACAGTCAAGAATTCTAGCTGTGTTATCAAAACCATTGTTCTTAAATATCTTGTCTAAGATATCTGCCTGTTCCCTTATGGTACCTTGCCAATCAAGGAACAATTTGTCGTACTTAGTGGCTAAATTATTATAAAATGTTTGAGTTATATTCATATAAACTACTCCGTAAATTATTATATATGTATTTAAATCTAGTATATAACTTGCTATCAATTATTTCAAGCGAGGGATAAACGGAAATCCCTATACCTCCACTTGGGAAGTATAGGGTTCCTGTAAAATCTCTATTAACTAATCAATATATTATCTTGCATTTCACTAGGCATCTTATCAAGAAAAGTTACAGCCTATCTTTTTCACAAGTTGGCATAAAATAGGCTTTAATCGAAAGTAATCCTATCAAAATTGAAATGATACTTATTATAAAATTTGTAGATTTAGGTTCATCTGGCTTCTTGGGGTTAATGTAAACCGTACATTCTTTCCCATCTTTCATTGTAAATGCATTGAAACTAGAGAGTCCCATTTCCTCATAAAGCTCACCATTATATTCATAAGTAATATATGCTTCTTTCCTATTGTGAGCTCCTCTTTTTTGAACGTCAATGATTCCTTCCACCCTATCATATTTTGCAATATAAAAAATGCTAAAGCCTATCAAAACAAGTCCAACAACAACAAATAATGCTCCTATCCATATAAATGCTTTTGATGAATCTTTTTTACCCTTATTTGACATATTACCATACAATCCCATATACTCGCTTCTCCTTGAAATTCTTCTTTCAATTAAACTCAATATAACCATGGATGTCTATCCATTTATTTAGTTAAATTATAACTATTTTATTTTCTGTTTACAATATGAAACTCGTATTTATCTCCCACCACATAAAAGAAAAAGTCCCTATACCTCCATTAGGTCGGTATAGGAACTTATAAAATCTCTATTAACTAATTAATAGCACTATTCGTTTTTTGCGAATATCCTACTTACTAGCGATAGCAGCCTGGTGGGTAGAGTACATTGTTAGGACATTTTAACTCACCAACATTCAATATCACACAAATATTTATAACATCTATCATATTTACTCTTTATAAATTTTAATTCTTCATTAGAATTTATTTCCTCTATAGAATTTACTTCCATATTCCTGAGTAAATCTATCAAATCCTTCTTATCTGTCGACCTAGGAACCAATCCACCATCATGAATTGCTTTAGCCTTTGACCTGATTAATCCCAATATATCTGGAACTTTAAGATCTATGTTTTTGAACACATACTTTGAATCTCTCCACGTTATTTCTTGAGCCAATTCATTCATAAATCCTTCTAACATTGCACAGTCTGTATTTAACCAATCATCTTCTAGTCCTAATTCTTCTCCAACTTCTTCTATCAATTTGCTTACAATTAAATCAAACTTATATGTAAGCGAATCGATATCTATGGTATATCCTTTGTTTCTTATACCATAATACATCATAGCAAATCCGCCAATAGCCCTTATTTCAAGCTTTGTATTTATTACACCAGATAATTTACTATCTAAGCTAAACAATGCCTTTTCAAATCCCTCTAAAGTACTAGCCTTTTCCATACAACCTCCTAATACATAACATTCATTTCCTTGTATATATTCTCCTCTGGCAGTACGTTATCATCGAGCACCAGCTTATTCTTTAGTGGTTTTGTATCTCTTAATGTGCTTAGGTTACTATAATCATCAAATATAAAATCATAATTATAATATTTAATTATACAATATATCAAAACTTTCGTTTCCTCAGACATCTTATCAAGATTCATCTTACTTATTTCTTCTGAATATTTCTTATAATAATAAAAAAGGCGATGCAAACAACGATGCAAATAATAAAAATCCTTTGCATCCCAATCAATTTGGGTTTCATAATATATTTTATTTTGCACGCTTTCTCACATCCTTTTCGCATAATATAAACAAAAATATCACTTTATATTTGCTTCATTTTTATTTTGATTAGTTAAATTATAACCATTTTGTTTTCTGTTTTCAATATACATCTATTTATTCAATTTAACATTATATTCAAAAAACAGATTTTCTACAAGCCTCTATACTTTTAACCACCAATGGATTACCTGCATATTGTAAAATACCTGCTTTTTTAAATATCATTAATATTTTTTCATCCTCGTTAAGTTCTTTATATTCCACTTCTACCTTATGCACTGCATCCTTTAATCTATGTAACATCCTTTTACTATCATTAATCACTTCTTTTATACTTATTTTATCATATATTTCATCCCAAGCAGGACAAAAATATTGAACATTTGACAACTCATTAATCCTATCCAGCGAATATAAACTCTCCTCAAAACCAACAAATATAGGCAAATCATGAGCTACAGGTATAGCATTCCTCTGCAATCCATACATGCCGAATTCTATTTTACGATAGTGTTCCACACCTATATCAAGAGCTTCTGCAAATGCTTCCTGTGTATATCCGCTGTTCTCTCTGACGGTCTGCAACCTCTTCCCAATTTGTATATTAAGTTCTTTCTTCTCTGTTCTCATGGTCTGAACCTCGCTTTCAATATAAATGATAGAAATGCGCTCCACCATAAAACAGATTGCTTTGCAACGCTTTTTACGTCGTATTGCAACTTTTCTAGTAATATAAAAAGGGAGCAATGGATATATCCATTACTCACCTTATCAATTCTTTATACTAGATTTCAAATCCCGGCAT
>JAGBBM010000067.1 GCA_017938485.1 Lachnospiraceae bacterium | reverse complement strand
TCCACAAATGCTTTCCGTCAGCCTTTACCACTGTATCCTCTGTGTGGAAATTCACTATCGGCTTAAGTCCCTTGGATGAAAGCTTATCTGAAAACTCCCCTAAGGACTGCTCTACAATAACCTTCACATCCACATCAGTGAGTTCTACCTGCATATTGCCTGTAGAAGCTTTTGAAGCATCTATCAAATCCTGTATAAGTTTTTTAAGCTTTGCGGACTGTCTCTCTAAGACTTCCAGATATTCTACAGCCTTTTCATTCTGCAAATCTTCTTTGGAGAGCAAATCCACATAATTAATTATAGAAGTAAGAGGAGTTTTTATGTCGTGAGAAACATTTGTGATAAGCTCTGTCTTCATCTTCTCACTCTTCATGCGCTCATCCACAGCAAGCTGTATACCATCACGAATCTGATTTAAATTGTCACCGTGCTTTTTGAACTCCCAAAGCATATTCTCTGTCTCTATATCATAATCTGCTCTCCCACTGGCGATTATTTCTCCACCCTTTTTAAGCTTGTTCATATTGATAATTGCAATTACCAAAAGGGATGCTATAAAAAATTTCTCAAGACACCAAACAGCTAAGGTAAATCCCAAATCATATGCCCCTGCGCAGACAAAGAATTCAATTAAGGATATCACTACATAGGCGCCTATCCATTTTGCATAAAGGTTAAGATTGCCGCGGAGAGTTTGGGCGTAAGCTTTACACTTCTTCCAACATTTTTTAACCAATCCCCATAAGAATCTCCACACCTTATATACCACTGTATTAGAAAAGATATTTCCAAGCCTTATTCTTGCAACAGTGGTGTAAATTAATCCTGGGAAGGCCAATACGAACACCGACCATATCGCCAGATACACTAGCATCAGTTTAAATAAGTCACCAGACGATATATTATTGCAGGCAGAAAAAGTCATTATTCCCAAGACAAGATATCCAGCAAAGACCACATCATAAGGTATCCTATGGAATACATTTGTGCCGATTTCTTCTCCACCTTTTTTATATCCTGCCGCAAAGCACATATATATAAATGACACTAGGGCTAGGATACAGGACACTATAAACAAAGATAATGAAGCATCCACAAATGGCACAAAATACTTAAGTAGCAACGAAGAATAAAAATCGTCATAAGCAGTAAGCTCACTCTTCACATAATGAGTATGCTTAAGCCACACATAATCTCCTACTTCAAATTCTACATATAATATCTGATTCTCCACATTGTAATTTGAACCAATCATTCCGTAGTGATTATAATCAGAAAGAGTTTCTTCCAAATACATATCAAAAGCATTTTTATAATCATTAGAACTTACATTGTAGTCAACATGGCACTCGTCATAATAAAAAATAATGTGAATTCTACTCTCATCATCATAATATGTGTCAGCGTAAACTAATTCCTCCTCTTCACCGCCTATCAATAATGTTCCATCAGGAAGCAAAGTATAATTTATTCCATACTCTTCATTGTATTCTTCCCCATAATTCACCTCTGTATTTTCTACTGTGGCATCTTCATTCCACTCTGACGGAGCTACAGTAACACTATCCTCATCCATATAATATTCATGTTCAGAATAAGTTTCGTATCCATCGTATAAGGTAATACTTGAATTGCTTGAGCTGATGCTATCTAATTGTATATAGTATTCGAAGGTATCTATACCATCATACAAAAGATAATCCCCTACGCTCTCTTTCTTATATTGATAGTCATCGCAACTATAATTTGATAAAGTAGGATACTTATCCTTATCTTCCTCATAGAGAGGTTCTATTACAAAAAAGTAGTTTGTATTTTCTTCTGAAAAATAATCTTCATGGTAGCTATATGTTCCTTTGGGTTCCTCGTTATAAAAGGAGCTCTCATACCACTCGTAAGCCATATTGCCATATTTGTAACATATACCATCAAGTATATCGTTTTTCAGTCTTTCTTCACCACCGGGATTATAGTAATCACCCTTCAATGCTGAAATTACCGTAATTCCACTTATGAAACCTACAACTATGCATATGGACATAATCAAGCTTGCTACTATCTTAAGAGCAAGATTGCCTCTTATCTTTTTCATAACTATTCCTCCAACTTATACCCCTGACCCCAGACCACCTTAAGGTATCTAGGCTCTGATGGGTTTATCTCTATCTTTTCTCTCAAATGTCTGATATGTACGGCCACTGTCCCCTCTGAGCCAAGAGGAATGTCCTCCCACACCATCTTGTAAATATCCTTTGGTGAAAATACCTTCCCCGGATTCTCCATAAAAAGCTTAAGTATGTGGTACTCCGTAGGAGTAAGATTTACATTTTCACCGTCCACGGTTACAGTTCTCGCCTTATCGTCTAGAACAATTCCCTTAACTACCAATCTATCAGTAGTTTTCTCCACATTTCCACCTCCAAGAGTCATATAACGTCTTAACTGTGCCTTAACTCTTGCGATTAGCTCCACCGGATTAAATGGCTTAGTCACATAGTCATCTGCTCCCACATTAAGACCAAGTATCTTGTCTGTGTCCTCACTCTTTGCAGTGAGAAGTATAACTGGGATGTTAGATATCTCACGAATCTTTGCCATAGCAGTTATACCGTCCATAACCGGCATCATAATGTCAAGAAGTACCAGATGAATCTCTTCCTTTGCAATAATGTCTACTGCTTCTTTACCATTGTAACCTTTAAATATGGTGTAACCCTCGCTGGTAAGGTAAATATTAAGAGCTTCTACAATATCCTTTTCATCATCACATATCAATATGTTGTACATTTTCCTACCTCCTGAACTTATTATGCCAAAAATATATTTAAGAAAAAATAAGTTAAACTTTTAAGATTTCCTTAAGAAAGCTTCTATATAAAGCATAAACCGTCTATCCTTTGCTGTGATGACGGTTTACGTAATAATCTTTTATTAAGTTAAATTGTCTATAAATTCCCCCACCTGACTCCAAGCCTTCTTTGACTCAGGTATAAGGTAGCCCACCATCTGAAATACATGGAACATACCTTCATATATGGTAAAGGTTACATCTACCCCTGCTGCTTTTGCTTTTTCTGCTACGGAAGAAGAATCGCTTAAAAGCATCTCATGAGTTCCTGCCTGTATAAGCATAGGCGGAAAACCTTCAAACTCACCAAAGAGAGGAGAAATGTATGGATTAGTTGCCTCATCTTCACCGATATAAGTGCTCTTATTTATAATGTCCTCCTTAGAATGTCCAAAGATTGGGTCTTTATCCACATTCTCTGTGTAAGATGAACCGCTGGCAGTAAGGTCTGTCCAAGGCGAAAAGCCTATAATTGCCTTAGGAAGCATCTTGCCCCTATCCTTAAGATAATGACAAAGAGCCATAGCAAGACCACCTCCTGCAGAGTCACCTGCAAGGATTATATTTTCTTCTGTGTAGCCATTTTCAAGCAACCACTCATAGGCACAAAGTGCATCATCTAAAGCTGCCGGAAATACATGCTCTGGTGCCACACGATAATCTATGGTAAGAACCTTGGCACCCTTTCCCGCCTCAGAATAAAACTTAGCCATATTGCGGTAGTTATTCTTAAAAGCTCCCACATATCCGCCACCGTGAAGTTGCAATATTACCCAAGGACTGTCTGAACCATTAAGTTCAAGAAGTTCCATAGGAAAATTCTCCATATCAATTCTTGTAGCAGTATACTGGTCAGGGTATTTGTAAGCCTTGTCGAACTCACTTACACTTCTAACCCCTGCCACAAAATGATTCTTTAGGAAACTATTTTTGTTGAACTCTGACACCATACTGCGAACAAACTTTGCTCTGTGACTTAGTTTGTCTACAGACTCTTTTTCTATATTTAATTGAGATTCATTAACTTCTGATTTTTCTTCTTTTATCATGTCGCTCTCACTAAACCCTAAATCTTCTGCCAAGCTCTGTTGTAGCCTTCTTATCTCCAAATACCAAGGTGGATGCAAGAAGAAGGGCTGATACCCCCGCCGCAATTATGGTAAGCACAGGCTTTGTTACTATGCCCGGGAATATAAGTATGGCAAATATAATACTTATAACCAACATACCAAACTGAACCAATATATAATTCTGCCACTCATGTAGATTAACCATCATGAGCACCAGTATATTTACATCCATAAACATAATAATAATCGGAACTGCATAATTAACAGACCAAGCCATATATCCCAATGCTAAATCTATGCCATAAACCATAGCCATAGCACCAAGAGCAAGAACTATCATTTTATTTCTATGGCTCTTATTTTTGCGGAAGGAATATACCAAAGTAAAATCCATATATATAAATGCCGCACCACAGATAAGAGACCACTTAATACCGTTG
>JAGBBM010000066.1 GCA_017938485.1 Lachnospiraceae bacterium | reverse complement strand
GCACCACGCATATTAAGGTTCATTGTAGCATTCGGGTCAGAACCTGTTAAATTATTTTCCAATACGATGAATGAAGGATCCAATAATTTCAAACTCTGCAACACATTTTGATTACCTACTGCTTTCAATTCCTCCTGTTTGAAAGTAGACATTGAACCTGTAAAACTTTCTGCCTTACGAGTATAAATACCAGTAACTACCGTCTCCTCAAGAATCTCAGAATCAGATTTTAATCGAACTGTCAATTTCTTTGCATCTATAATGCGTACCTCTTGTGTCTTCATACCAACGTATGATATGGAAAAGATCCACGTTCCTTCATCAAGAACAATAGAAAAATCGCCATTAACATCTGTGGTTGTCCCTACTGCACCTTCAATGTTTTTAACGACAATATTTGCCCCTGGGAGTGGCTCTCCCAAGTCGTCAATAACAGTACCCCGATAGGTCACTTTCTTTGTTGAACCTCCTGCTTGTGCAGATGCATCAACAGCTACTGAAGTCAATAAAATTGACATCAGCAACAAGCCGATACATTTAGAAAAGCACAGAATCGAACTGGGGTCCCAAGAACCAAAATCTTATATGCTGCCCCTACACCATGGAACCTTTCTAACATAAATAGAGATAAGGAAGAGATAAGAAAATAGGGAAGAGTGGATAAATGAAATAGAAAAGTTAGAAGGCGGTTTAGCTCAGTGGCAGAGCGTCTCTCTCGTATCTCTTATTAATTTATTTATAGTTTCAACCATATGAACAGGAATTCTTATAGTTCTTGCTTGGTCTGCTATAGCACGAGTTATAGCTTGTCTTATCCACCATGTAGCGTAAGTACTAAACTTAAACCCTTTTACATAGTCAAACTTTTCAACAGCTTTTATAAGACCTAAGTTACCTTCTTGTATAAGGTCTAAGAAAAGCATCCCTCTACCAACATATCTTTTAGCTATACTTACAACTAATCTTAAGTTTGCCTCAACTAATCTTTGCTTTGCCATTTCATCGCCTTCAAGCATTCTCTTAGCTAATTCAACTTCTTCATGTGGCTTAAGTAATGGTATTTTACCTATTTCTTTAAGGTACATTCTAACCGGGTCATCTATACTTATTCCTTTTGGTAAAGATAAATCAATAGATTCTAACTCTATAGTTTCTTCTTTATCTATATCATCAGGATTTTCATCTAAGTTATCAAGTTCTAAATCATCCGATGCATTAAAATCTATTTCAACTTTTGGAGCTTTATCTTCTATAACTTCTATCCCTAAGTTTCCTAGTGTTTCATATAAGTTCTCTACTTGGTCTTTATCTAATTCAGTTTCAGAGAAAGCTTCCATAATTTCCGCTAAAGTAAGTGCGCCTTGCTTTTTACCTTTTTCTATTAACGATTTTGCTGTTACTTTTTTTGATGTTTTTTTATTATTTTCAGTCACGCTCTTACCTCCTTTCTACAAAATTTGTAGCATCTTTCTTATTTCTACTATTTTTAAAGCAATTTCCATAACCTTTATATCTACCTCTTTCAAGTTATCATTCTCATTTTTTTGTTG
>JAGBBM010000065.1 GCA_017938485.1 Lachnospiraceae bacterium | reverse complement strand
TAGATGCGGCAAAATGCCACGAAAAAATAGAATTGAATTTTAATGCTTTAAATTATAATACCACAATTGCGTATATAATGCAATATTATTCCCTTTCGAAATTTATCCTTGTTGTCCTTTCTACAAAATGATATAATAGATGTGATTTTTGATTTTATATCTACATATTAAAATGTGTTTAATATATATTCTATATGTTACATACTAAGAATAACAAGAATTGGGGTGTGTTTGATGGACAAGAAACTAGACAGAAATATGGTAAAGTTTGGCGTTGTGCTTACAATTTCCATATGCGTTTGTCTTACTTTTGCAGAGGTAATTAAAGAGTGGAGAGCCATATTCGCCTTTTTGGGCAAGGTGGGTTCCGCCATGGCGCCGTTTGTGGTGGGCCTTGTATTGGCATTCTTGCTTAATCCTATTATGGTGTATTTTAGAAGAGCTATCGCATTTACATCAAGTAAGCTGCTTAAGAAGGTGGATTATGATACCGGATTTCGTAAGTCAAAGACTCCTGCACTTATTCTTACTATAGTTTTCTTCTTTGTGATTATAGGTGGATTTCTTAGAATTGTTATTCCTCATGTGTATATGAGTTTACAGGATTTGGTGGATAAGGCACCAGGATATCTTGAGAATGCTCAGAATTGGTTGGAGAAATTCTTCAAGGAAAATAGCAAGTTAGAAGCCCCTGTTATGCAGGGTATAGAATATGTCCGTGAAAATGTTATGGGTTGGGTACAGGATAAGATTATGCCTAACTTGGATGACATTGTTGTGAAAGTTTCATCAGGTCTTGTGGTTGGTGTTAAAGCGATTTTCAACTTCTTAGTTGGTATTATCGTTACTATATATCTTCTTGCAAGTAAGGATGTCCTTATTGCTCAAGGTAAGAAGATAGTGTACTGTACTTTCTCAAAGAAGACTGGCAACAAGATTTTGTCAGGTCTTACCTATGCAAACTCAGTATTTGGCGGATTCATCAATGGTAAGATACTTGACTCGGTTATAATTGGTCTTATGTGTTATGCATTTACAGCATTTATAGATATGGAGTATGCAGTACTTATAAGTGTTATAGTTGGTGTAACTAATATTATTCCATTCTTTGGACCATTTATTGGTGCAATACCGGGAGCATTGCTTGCCCTTATGGATGATCCTATTTATTTCTTGATATTTATTGTATTTGTACTTTTGTTACAGCAGTTCGATGGCAACATCCTTGGACCACTTATCCTTGGAGATTCAACAGGTCTTTCTGGTATGTGGGTTCTTGTAGCAATCTTAGTAGGTGGAGATTTATTTGGTGTTGCTGGTATGGTATTTGGTGTTCCAGTGTTTGCTTGTATATACGCATTTATTGCAGTGCAGCTTCGAGATGGTCTAAGGGAAAAGAATCTTTCATCCAAGACGGAGGACTATTTCAGACTTAAAGGTTTCGATGAGGAAACTGGGGAACCTATATATCGTAAGAAACACGATTTTGGTAAACCATCTGTTAAAAAGCGTAAGAAAAAATCCTTGTTTAAGAGACTTAAGGAAAGATATAACAAGGGTAAAGATGCTGGTGAGGCTATGATGGAGGATGGTGGCGACACTATCTCAGAGGAAAAACTTGAAGAGATTTATGAGCCAGTGGAGACAACTGATTCAGCTAGCGATTCAGAAGACAAATAATAGATATAAAACTGACTAGAAGGAGGAAAGGTTATGGCTAAAGGTAGTTACGGAACAAGTGATATTTTAGGATGGATGGGATATTTTGCAAATGAGATGCAGGTTAGCCCTGAGAAGATTAAGATAATGGATATCTGCGGTAAACTAAAAAATGTTATCCCTTTTGTGGAGACTCGTAAGAGAGTTCTGATATTTGCGGATGAGCTTCATGAGGATTTGTTCTATGATTTCTGGGAGGCTGGTTTCGGCGAGTATGATATGTGGTACGGAACAGGTGTCAAGGAAGAAGGACAGATTAAGAAGGTTAAGATAAAGGAAGTAATCCATAAGAAGATTACTGAGCCTACAGTTATATTTATCTTGAATGAGAACACTAGAGAGTCCTACCGTATCGGTATGAAGAACGAGATGTTTTCAAAGGGACCTATCAAGTACGTTGGTCACGAGATAAGAGCTGTGATTATGAGTATGCTTGGTGTAGATTCCCAGGATACTATCTGTCTTGTAGATGCAGAGAGTATCGCTATTGAGGCAGCATTTGTAGCTGGTGATGGTACTATTATTTGTGTTGAAAATGATAAGGGTGCAAAGGAAACTATGGAGGATAATGTTAAGCAGTTCGGTGTGCACAATGTTATGATAGTTCCAGACCTTGGACCTGAGTCTATGGAGAAGATTCCAGTGCCTAGACTTTCTTTTATAGTTGCTAATAAGCATCTTGAGGAGGATATTGAAAGACTTCTTAAGAAGAATCCGAAGATGCAGTTTGTTATATATACTCTTGAGCTTGATATCTTATCTAAGATTAAGCCACTCTTCGACAAGTACAATATAAGTAACATGGAGGTTACACAGATTACTGTTTCTAAGACTGATAAGAACAATATGTTTGTGACTCAGCCTTCACCTTGGCTTATTACAGGAGAGGTATTATAATGGCTATCGAAAGTTTACCAAAGGATCCTATGATGCTACTTTCCTTTGTGAATACCAGACTTAGAGATGATGGGATTTCTCTTGATGATTTTGCTAGTCAGTTTCAGGTGGAGAGAAGCTATATAGAGGAAAAACTTGACAAGATAGGGTATACCTATAATAATGATTTGAGAAAATTTATATAAATTATATGATTTCAATTATGTAGCCGCACCAAGAGGTGCGTGAGATGGAGGATATATGAAACACGAATTTAAGAAGATTGAGCCTAAGTGGCAGGCTAAATGGTATGAAGACAAGATTTTTAATGCCCAGGATAATTCTGATAAGCCTAAGTTTTATGGCTTGGTAGAGTTCCCTTATCCATCAGGTGCTGGTATGCACGTAGGTCATATCAAGGCATATTCAGGACTTGAGGTTGTATCAAGAAAGCGTCGTATGCAGGGTTACAATGTACTTTTCCCTATTGGTTTTGACGCATACGGACTTCCTACAGAGAACTATGCTATCAAGACAAATACTCACCCTAGAGAGATAACAGATGTAAATATCGCAAAGTTCTCAGAGCAGTTAAAGAGAGTTGGTTTCTCTTTTGACTGGGACAGAGTGGTTGATACTACTGAGGAGGGCTTCTACAAGTGGACTCAGTGGATTTTCCTTAAGATGTTTGACAAGGGTCTTGTATATAGAGATAGAGCATTTGTAAATTACTGTCCTTCATGTAAGGTTGTTCTTTCTAATGAGGATAGTCAGGGCGGTAAGTGTGATATCTGTCACAGCGACGTAGTTCAAAAGTCTAAAGACGTATGGTACTTAAGAATTACTCAGTATGCTGACAAGCTCTTAAAGGGTCTTGATACAGTTGATTACCCTGAGAATATTAAGCAACAGCAGGTTAACTGGATTGGTAAGTCAACAGGTGCATTTGTTGATTTTGATATTGATGGTATTGAAGATAAGCTTCAGATATATACTACTAGACCAGATACACTTTTCGGTGTTACATTTATGGTTATTGCTCCAGAGCATCCACTTATTGATAAGTATGCAGATAAGATTGCCAATATGGACGCAGTTCTTGCATACAGAGAAGAGTGTAACAAGAAGACTGAGTTTGAGAGAACTCAGCTTGTAAAGGATAAGACAGGTGTTAAGCTTGATGGTATCGAAGCTATTAATCCCTTAAATGGCAAGAAGATTCCTGTATTTATCGCAGATTATGTAATGATGGGTTATGGTACTGGCGCTATTATGGCGGTTCCTGCTCACGACCAGAGAGATTATGATTTTGCAAAGGCTTTTGGCGTAGACATTATCGAAGTTATTAAGGGTGGAGATATCTCAGTTGAGGCTTACACTGGTGATGGTGAGATGGTTAACTCAGGTTTCCTTAATGGCTACAACAACAAGAAGGAGTCTATTGCAAGAGCTATCGAAGAAGTTGAGAAGATGGGCATCGGTAAAGGCGGTGTTCAGTTCAAGATGAAGGATTGGGCATTTAATCGTCAGAGATATTGGGGCGAGCCAATTCCTATAGTTCACTGTGAGTACTGTGGTGATGTGGCAGTTCCTTACGAGGAGCTTCCTCTTAGACTTCCTAACATGGAGAATTTCGAGCCAGGTCAGGGTGGTGAGTCTCCTCTTGCTCGTATTGATGAGTACGTTAATTGCAAGTGTCCAAAGTGTGGCAAGGATGCTAAGCGTGAGACTGATACTATGCCTCAGTGGGCTGGTTCTTCTTGGTACTACTTAAGATATATTGACCCTAAGAATGATTCTTGTCTTGCTGACATGGACAAGCTCAACTACTGGATGCCAGTTGACTGGTACAACGGTGGTATGGAGCACGTTACAAGACATATGATTTATTCTCGTTTCTGGCATCAGTTCTTATACGACCTTGGTGCTGTTAATACTCCAGAGCCTTATGCTAAGCGTTCTGCGCAGGGTCTTATTCTTGGGCCAGACGGTGACAAGATGAGTAAGTCTAAGGGTAATGTTATCGACCCTCTTGATATTGTTGATATCTACGGTGCGGATACTCTTAGAACCTACGTACTTTTCATGGGTGATTATGGTGCAGCAGCTCCTTGGAATGACAGCTCTACTAAGGGTTGTAAGAGATTCCTTGAGAGAGTTGCAGCTCTTACTGATATGATTTCTGATGAGCCTATTGGCAAGGATCTTGAGACTAAGCTTCATCAGACTATCAAGAAGGTTACTAACGACATCGAGGATATGAAGTTTAACACTGCTATTGCAAGTCTTATGGGTCTTATCAACGACATCTATGCTGTTGGTAAGCTTGACAAGGATAGTGTTTCTATCATCATCAGACTTCTTTCTCCTTTCGCTCCTCATATCTGTGAGGAAATGTGGGAGGCTATCGGTGGCGAGGGTTATGCTTCTCTTGCTCCTTGGCCAGAGTATGATGAGGCTAAGACTGTTAACGACACTATCGAAATCGGTGTTCAGGTTAATGGTAAGCTTCGTGCAACTATCTTCATTCCAAATGGCGCGGACAAGGATTCTGTTCTTGCTCTTGCCAAAGCTGATGAGAAGGTGGCAAGCTTCACCGCAGATAAGTCTATCGTGAAGGAAATCTATGTTCCTAACAAGATTGTAAATATCGTAGTTAAATAAATGTATATGTGTCCCACAGGTATTTCGCCTGTGGGATTTTTTTGTGTTAACAATGAGCCAAGTGGTTTCATGCTTGCATGATAAACCATTTGGCGAATGTACATCACTGAGCATGCATAGCATGCGATGTGATGTATGTTAACAGAAT
>JAGBBM010000064.1 GCA_017938485.1 Lachnospiraceae bacterium | reverse complement strand
CATCTATATTGATATACCAGTTCTTTCCATTTCTTGTGATAACAGCATTATCTGATTTGATTTTATCTCTACACCATCCGACAACATCATCTGTATCTAATGACAGATTTCTTTTTATTCGAACAACACCCAATTCTGTTGAATGTAACTTATCTAAATTATCTAATAATTCATTTGGTACACTCATGCTCTTATATCCTCACTTCGTCAACTTCAAATTTGTGCGTGCTTGTTAGCACTTAATTTGTAACTTTTATAATAGTACATTCATCAGTTTTAAGAAATCCTAATTTTTCTGCCATTTTTTCAGACGCTACATTTTTATAGTGACACGCCCATACAGGATTCTTACCTTGCTCAAGAGCATAATTTATCATTCTATTTGCCACAATCATCCCTAGGCCTTTCTTTTTATACTTTGGATTCGTTTCTATACCAATGTCTATCTCTTTTGTACTTACAGCAGCAGAAAATGCCCAAGAAGCGATATCATCGCCGCAACTAATACAATACCCCTTCCCATTTTTCAAAAAATCAATATTATCCTTCCAAAAAAGTGAAGGGACAATCGTTCCAAAAATCTTTGCTAATAGGTCCCTATCTATTTCTTTTAATTCATATTCTGTAGGCAATTCAAGTACATTGTTTTTCCTTGCATACTTAAACAAATACCTTTCTTCCATACTAATATCATCTTTAGTCTTAAAAAAATCTAGTATATATTTATCTTTTGACATTAAAAGAAATCTTTTGTCGTCTGTTTTGCTTCTATTTATCATAAAGTCATAGATATCATTCAGAAAGCCCTCATCAATATTTCCCGAAAGATATGCAAATCCACTTTCCACCCAAAAAAGAATCTTATTATAGTCCCCTTCTGAACCTGCGAAAATCTCTCCCTCTTGAATTCCTTCTGCAATCGAAAGAGGATAAACACATCCACAATCGTGAGTACTTGCAATATCAATTAGTTTGGAATATTGTACCTTATTGAGTTTTTTTAACATCCTATATTCTCCTTCAACTTCAAATTTACAAATATCCCTAAACTATCACTCCGCTACTTCTGCTACCTCATACCTTACAACCTTCTTTAAATCCTCTAGGGATACCTGAACCTGAAAGCCTATCTTTCCACCACTAAAATATATGGTATCAAAGCTTAATCCTGATGAATCCATAACAGTCTTAAACTGCTTCTTCATTCCTATAGGTGAGCACCCACCATGAATATATCCTGTAAGGGGTAAGAGTTCCTTGGATTTAATCATCTCTATACTCTTCTCACCTACAGCTTTTGCTGCACTTTTTAGATTAAGTTCCTTATGGACAGGTATCATAAATACATAATAATTCTTTGAATGTCCTATGGTTACTAAGGTCTTAAAGACTTGATTTGGGTCTTCACCCAAGGCATCCGCAACCTCCACACCACTTATGGCACCTGTATCACCATAATTGTGGCTTGTATAAGGAATTTTATGCTGTTCTAATATTCTCATTACGTTGGTTTTATCTACGTTTTTCTTCATTACCAAATCCCTATATCTTATTTAAATCATCAACCATCATCTTGATCAATTTTTCGGCCTCTTCATCCTCATATTTCACCAACAACTCTGTTATCAAATTGATATTTACAGTGATTTTTTCAGATAAAGTATAACGCTTTAATTCGTGACAACGCTCTAAAGCTCCCTTTGTATTGTAGTTTTCCAACTCGTCCAGTATATAAAGAAGCTTTACGCTAAGTTCTCTGTTATTTATCTCTACGCCAGCAGTTTTAATATCAACGCCCATCTTCTTTTCCAGCATACGAATGATTCTAAGAACCATATTGCCAGCGGATGTCAAATCAGAATCCTCAAGCTTACCACGTACACTTCTCACACGACCAGCAATTTCTTCATCGATTTGATATCTAAGAATCTCATCAACTTTTATAACAGCAGGCTTAACTTTTCCAAGAGTTATGTACTGTAAAACAGTTCTCATGCTCTCCAGCAAATCATTATCATCTGTTGGTAAAACGCCTAATTTTTTAAACACAGCATCAATTCTATTGACAAGGTCCGCCCCGTCAAATGGCTTAGTTATATAGTCCAATATACCTAACTTAGAGCCTGCAATAACTGTTTCCTTATCCTTTAAAGCGGTAAGGAAGATAACTGGCACTGTTGTACCATTTTCCATCTTTCTAATCTCATAAAGAGTCTCTACACCATCCATAATAGGCATCTGAACATCAAGAAGTATAAGGTCAACCTTTTCGCAATACAAATACTTAATTGCTCTTCTACCTGATATCATAGGAACAACATCGTATTTTTCCTTTAACTCCTGTTCGATTGTTGCCAAATTAACTGTATTATCGTCTATAACAAGAATTTTCTTTCTACCCATTTCTTAACCTCCATTCTTACGCATACATATTTAAAAGACTATGCAATTCCTCTTCTGCTTTATCATCCTCATATAATGATAGTAAAGTCGCAACCTGATTTAGTCTAACTCTAATATCCCCCAACATATCATATGTGAGTAGTTCATTTATATCTTCAGCAGCTTCCTTAGGCTTAAATGCTTCAACTTTTTCTAATATAGAAACAATCTTTTCCATAATAAACTTTTCATCAGCCTGGTGTAATTCCTGATTACTCTGATTGGAAAATTGTCCGTAATTCTTCTTTTTAAGAACTCTTTCTATTTCTTTTAATATATCTTCATAGGTTATATCTAAGTCATTATAATTCTGGAATATATACTCTATTCTATCTTCTTTTACAGCAAATTCAAGTTCTTTTGCTTTTTCAGACAGATTCATGGCACCTATATTTGCTGCGGCACTCTTTAACGCATGAGCTTCAATTCCATAGTTCTTGTAATCTCCATCAAAGAAAAGCTTACGCATATAATCTTTTTTATTGCAACCATCAAGATAGAATAGATTGAGTAATTCAAGATAATCTTCTATGCTACAATCTCTCTTTTTGATGACATCTCTGACATTCACCCCACTCATAAAAAGCTCTGCCAGCTCATCCTCAGATATCTTGTCTTCCTTAACCTGTTCTGTAACGTAAGTCTTTTGCGATTCAGGAATCCACTTACTGAGCAATTCATGTAATTGAATACGTTCAAATGGCTTTGCAAGAAAATCCTTAAAACCGTTACTGAGATACATCTCCTTTGCTCCTGCAATAGCATTTGCCGTAAGAGCAACTATAATAGCTGAGCTATTTAGCGGACACTCCGATTGGATGATACGAGTAGCCTCAACTCCATCCATCTCTGGCATCATATGATCCATAAGTATCATGTCATAGGACTTTTCTTTTGCAAGCTCGATAGCCTTTTTACCAGAATCGCTCTCATCTATATCAAAGCCATACTCCTTCATCATAGCAACCACAATCTTACGATTGACTATGTTGTCGTCAACTGCAAGCACCTTATATCCCTCGCACACAAACATTCTTCTATCTGTTGTCTGCAAGCTTTCTCTTGTAACCGGCTCATCTTTTATGGTTTTATTACTTATAACATCCTGCACTATCTTAACGGTAAACCGGGTTCCTTTTCCATATTCACTGGAAACCTCAATACTGCCTTCCATCAGTTGAACAAAACTCTTTGTTATGGCAAGACCAAGACCTGTACCCTCATTTTTACGGTTAATATTCATATCCAACTGTTGGAAACTCTCATATATATGTTTGAAGTCTTCTTCTCTAATTCCAATACCTGTGTCTTCCACCAAAAACTCAAGTTCGTATTTACCATATTCAAGATACTTACCAGTAACAGCAAGTCTTACATAACCATGCTTAGTAAACTTAATCGCATTATTAAGCAAGTTGATAAGTATCTGTCTGATTCTTCCCTCATCACCGTGTAAAATGTGTGGCAACTCATCAGACATATCAAGTTTCATCTGCAATCCTTTCTGGGCTGCAGCAACCTTTACTAAATTAACTGTATCCTGAATTAATATCTGTGTATAATAATCATCATCTACAAGAACCATTTTTCCGGCTTCAACCTTAGATAAATCCAATATATCATTTATTATGGAAAGCAGATTCAATGCGGCAGACTTAATCTCACAGGCATAATCATACATCTTACGCCCACGACTCTCCTCGATAATAAGCTCACTTAAGCCTACTACAGCGTTCATAGGCGTTCGAATCTCATGAGACATATTAGCAAGAAATGTTGTTTTTGCTTTACTTGCTGCCTCCGCTTTTTCACGCATATCTGAAATAGCTTTAATCTGATTATAAGTCTCTGTCACATCAGTAATAAGTATGGTATAACCCCTAACATCTCCGTCCACGTCCTTTAACTTACTTACGTGTCCTTCAAAATATTTATTTTTCAATACAAACCTATCCTTGTCCTGATTTTCAAATACCTGTACTGGGAATTCACCAACATTTATAACTGACATATATGGGGCTATATCAGGAAATATTTTCTTGGCACTATCATTAAAGCTAAGCACCTTATACTCATTATCCAATGTAATTACACACTCTTCCAAAGCATTTAACACAGTATTTGATGCAGCCTTTGTCAAATCGTAATCTTTTCTATTCCAAACTAAAATTACCATTAAAGAAAGCATAAATGCCATAGTGACAGGCGTTGGGTCATAACCTCTAAAGAACCCAAACATATAAACAGCAAATATAACAAAGGCAAACACTGTTCCCATTATTACCAGCATTAAATTCTTCTTACGCTTTTCCTCTTTTTCCTTTATGTAGCTTTTAACCAAGGTATAGGAAATAATACACCAAGGTATAACTATGGCACATAACGTATATATTACGTATATAATGCTATACCCCAGCACAAGATGAGGAAACAGTCCTGTCTCTACGAATTGCACACTGGAATAAAATATAGTGTGGCTAGGCGAAGTCCACACAAGAATTACAATAGCTAATGCTTCAATAAGCAAAAGCCTTTCATACAATCGGTTTTCTTTGTATCCACAATAATGTCTGATAAACATCATATAAAATATTACAACTACGGAAGAACCCAGATATTCCACCTTTACTGCCAAAAATGCAGACTCTAAATCCCTTGCGAAAATCTCTAGAAGATAACCTAGATTTTGAAGCAGTTCGGCAATCATAACAAAAATCAAAAGTTTTTGGCTATAAGTCGCCTCTCCTCTGAACATAACAATCAAAGAATATAGTATAAGAAAAATTGCAATTAATTGTATAACCACTAATACGTCAAACATAATATCCCCCATGTAAAAAAACGTTCTATATGTAATAAAAACCCCTAAAATATATTATATCAAATTTAAAATGTAATACAATATTTACCAAAAGAAAAATAAAAAAATAGCTGGTGTAATACATAAAATTTTTATACCAATGGCATATTTTTACACCAGCCTATAAACTATATTTTATTTTGTTAAATCTATATCCCTTATAGCCCCTCTTACATTGAGAACAAATGAGGGAGAAACTGATAGTTCATCTATTCCCATTCTAAGAAATCTTTCCGTAAGGCTTGTATCAGCTGCAAGCTCACCACAGATTCCTATCCAAGCACCATGTTTATGGGCATTGTCCGCTGCCGTAGCTATGAGCCTTAATATAGCTTCATGATGTGTGTCCATAAAATCCTCAATTTCCGGATTTTGCCTATCACAGGCAAGGGTATATTGTGTTAAATCGTTTGTTCCTACACTAAAAAAGTCCACCATAGGTGCCAACATATCACTTATAATTGCGGCAGCAGGCGTTTCAATCATCACACCAAGCTCGATTTTATCCGATACCTCTACTCCTTCATTTATAAGTTCAGCCTTTACCTCACTACACATGGAAAGAATCTCTTCAACCTCTCTTACGCTTGTAATCATAGGAAACATAATCCCAAGATTTCCATAAGTCGAAGCTCTATATAAAGCTCTTAGCTGTGTTTTAAATATCTCAGGTCTAGTGAGACATATCCTTATGGCTCTACAGCCCAAAGCTGGATTTTCTTCCTTTTTTAGTCCAAAATAGTCCACTTGCTTGTCTGCACCGATGTCAAGGGTTCTTATTATGACCCTTTTTCCAGCCATGCTCTCAAGTACTTTTCTATACGCGATAAACTGCCGTTCCTCAGTGGGATAATCCTTACTTTCAAGATATAAAAACTCACTCCTAAAAAGTCCTATTCCATCTGCATCATTTAATAGTACAGCTCCTATGTTTTCCACACTACCTATATTGGCATATACATTTATTTTTTTACCATCTCTTGTAATGTTTTCCTTACCTCTAAGTTCTTGTAAAAGCTTTCTTTTTTCCTCATCCTTTTGTTGTTTTTTCAAAAGCTTTTTACTTGTCTTTTCATCCGGCTCCACATATATTTCCCCTGTAAATCCGTCAACTATAGCACTTACTCCATCTGATATTTCCTGAAGAAATTCATCCCCTACACCAATAATAGCTGGTATATTCATATTTCTAGCAAGTATTGCAGTATGTGAATTTGAAGAACCATGGGAAGTGACAAAAGCCAGCACCTTATCCTTGTCAAGTAACACCGTCTCGCTAGGAGCTAAATCATCGGCGCATATAATCACCTTATCCATTTCTAATGTATTCTCATCCTTATCAGTTTGAAGCTTTCTGATAAGTCTATTGGAAATATCTCTTATATCTGCGGCTCTCTCCTTCATATATGCATCCTCCATAGAAGAAAACATTTCCGAAAAATTATCTGAGGTTACCGCAACCGCATATTCTGCATTCACTGCCTGTGTTTCAATTATATTGCATATGGAATCATTGTAATCTACGTCGTCAAGCATCATCATATGCATTTCAAAAATCTGTGCATTGGCTTCTCCCACCTCTTTTAACGCCTTATCGTATATATCTTGAAGTTCTTCTCTCGCAACATTTTTAGCCGCCTCTACGCGTTTTTTCTCCTTATTCCTATCTTCAACATGAAAACGTTTTACGGATAACTCTTTACGCTTAAATACAGCGATTTTCCCTATGGCTACTGCTCCATATACACCTTTTCCTGTATATATCCTCATAACTATATGTCACCTCAATTACTCTCCGAATCCACCCTCAAACAGTCCCACAAGTTCATCCAAAGCCATTTCCTCATCCATGCCATCACAAATTATTTCAACAGTATTACCGCACTTGACTCCCGCAGACATAATCTGCATCAGAGCTTTAGCATTTACACTTTTGCCATTTACCCTCAAGGTTATATCACAGTTATTATAAGCCATAGCCCTCTTTGCCAATATACCTGCAGGACGCATATGCATTCCCAGCTCATTTATAACTTTAATTTCTTTTTTTACCATAGTTTTATTCCTCCATAATATAAGTACTCTTTTTAAGTATAACCACATCTAAAAAAAACATAACAAAAAAAGTGTCACTAAATCATTTGCCTGAATTAGTGACACTATAAATAATTTTATATTTTATTTGAAGTACTCAACACCTGACTCGAATATCTTCTGATCCTGCTCACCATAAATATTTATAGCTACAGCAGTTCCCTTACGCTCTGAGTGAGCCATCTTACCAAGAACACGTCCGTCTGGGCTTGTGATACCCTCTATAGCGTAGTATGAACCATTTACATTGTAGTACTCATCCATAGTTGGATTACCATTCATATCTACATACTGAGTTGCTACCTGGCCATTTGCAAAGAGCTTGTCAATCCACTCCTTGCTTGCCACGAATCTACCCTCACCATGAGAAATAGGTACAGTGTAAACTCCGCCAAGCTCAGCTTTCTTAAGCCATGGGCTCTTATTAGTAACAACCTTAGTGTATACCATCTTAGACTGGTGACGACCAATGCTATTCATAGCAAGTGTTGGTGAATCGTCAGTCTGTGGTCTAATTTCTCCGTAAGGTACAAGACCAAGCTTAATAAGTGCCTGGAAACCATTACAGATACCAAGAGCAAGACCATCTCTCTCGTTAAGAAGCTTCATAACCTCCTCAGAAATCTTTGCGTTTCTGAAGGCTGTTGCAATAAACTTACCTGAACCATCTGGCTCATCTCCTGCTGAGAATCCACCTGGGAACATGATTATCTGGCTCTGGCTGATTGCCTTTGAGAAAGCATCAACTGAATCTCTGATATCCTGCGCGTTCTGATTCTTAAATACAATAGTCTCTACCTCTGCACCTGCAGCTTCAAAGGCTCTAAGTGAATCATACTCACAGTTTGTTCCTGGGAATACAGGAATAAATACCTTTGGCTTAGCCACTTTATTCTTAGCTACAAGGATTGTCTTAGCATCGAAGAGACCTGTATCAATCTTAGTCTGCTCCACACCTGACTCTGTAGGGAATACCTTTTCAAGCTTACCTGTCCAAGCCGCAATAGCCTCATCCATAGTGATTGTAGTATCACCATAAGTAAATGTAGCACTTGCCTTAACACCACCGATAACTGTAGCTGGTACTGCAAGCTTATTCTCATTTTCAGGCTTAACCTCTATGATAATTGAACCGTAATCCTTAGCAACAAGCTCATCCTTAGATACACCATCAAGGATATGTACACCAAGCTTATTACCAAATGCCATCTTACTTACAGCCTCGATAATACCACCAAAGCCTACTGCGTAAGCTGACTCAATCTTACCAGCCTTAATATCCTCAAGAAGTGCTCCATAAGTTGAAAGTACATTCTCATAATCCGGCTTATCAAACTCGTCCTTCTTAATATCAATCTTAAGGAGAACATTTCCAGCTTCCTTAAGCTCTGTTGTAACAACATCCATGTAATCTGCCACATCTACAGCAAATGAACAAAGTGTTGGAGGAACATCTATATCATTGAATGAACCTGACATAGAATCCTTACCACCAATTGAAGGAAGTCCAAGTCCCATCTGTACATCATAAGCACCAAGAAGAGCTGCAAGTGGCTTGCCCCATCTATATGGGTCAGTTCCAAGTCTCTCAAAGTACTCCTGGAATGTAAGTCTAATCTTAGTTACATCTCCACCTGATGCTGCAATCTTAGCAACTGAGTGAAGAACTGCATATATAGAACCGTGATATGGGCTCCAAGTTGAAAGATATGGGTCAAGACCATAACTCATCATAGTTACTGTATTAGTCTTACCTCTAAGAACAGGAAGCTTAGCAATCATAGTCTGAGTTGGTGACATCTGATACTTACCACCATATGGCATAGTAACTGTTCCAGCTCCGATTGATGAGTCAAACATCTCTACAAGACCCTTCTGAGAACATACATTGAGGTCTGAAAGTGTATCAAGCCAAGCCTTCTTAACATCTGTTACTTCCTTCTTATCAGCAAAGTAGTTATTCTTCTCATCAGGCATAGCAACCTTAACTGCGGTCTCCTGATGAGCACCATTTGTATCAAGGAATGCTCTTGAAAGGTTAACTATCTCCTTACCTCTCCAGCTAAGAACAAGTCTAGGCTCCTCAGTCACCTCTGCAACACAAACTGCCTCAAGATTCTCCTCGTTGGCATACTTCATCATAGTATCAACGTCACTAGGGTCGATAACAATAGCCATACGCTCCTGTGACTCTGATATAGCAAGCTCTGTACCATCAAGACCAGCATACTTCTTAGGTACCTTATCAAGGTCAACCTTAAGACCTGCTGCAAGCTCACCGATAGCTACGGATACACCACCTGCACCGAAGTCGTTACACTTCTTAATGAGAGATGCAACCTCTTCTCTTCTAAATAATCTCTGTATCTTACGCTCTGTAGGAGCATTACCCTTTTGAACCTCTGCACCACAAGTCTCGATTGAGCTTTCAGTATGTGCCTTAGAAGAACCTGTAGCACCACCACAGCCATCACGACCTGTACGTCCACCAAGAAGGATAATAATATCTCCTGGGTCAGAGTTAAGTCTCTTTACACAACGTCTTGGAGCAGCACCCATAACAGCACCAATCTCCATACGCTTAGCCACATAATTAGGATGATAAATCTCATTTACATGACCTGTTGCAAGACCAATCTGGTTACCATATGAACTGTAACCTGCTGCTGCAACCTTAACAATCTTACGCTGAGGAAGCTTACCCTTCATAGTATCCTTAAGAGAAACTGTAGGGTCTGCTGCACCTGTAACACGCATAGCCTGATATACATATGAACGTCCTGAAAGTGGGTCTCTTATAGCACCACCAAGACAGGTTGCTGCACCACCAAATGGCTCTATCTCAGTTGGGTGGTTGTGAGTTTCATTCTTGAAGCTTACAAGCCACTCCTCCTCAACACCATCAATAGTAACTGGAACAACTATAGAACAAGCATTAATCTCATCAGATACTTCCATATCCTCAAGCTTTCCAGCCTTTCTAAGGGCTTTCATAGCCATAAGTGCTATGTCCATAAGACATACGAACTTATCATCTCTTCCTGCGTTTATATCTGCTGCAGTCTCAACATACTTATCGTAAGTTGATGAAATCATATCATTGTAATAACCCTCATCAAAGCTAACATCTGTAAGCTCTGTAGAGAATGTCGTATGACGACAGTGATCTGACCAATATGTGTCAAGAACACGAATCTCTGTCATAGATGGGTCACGATTTTCCTCGTTCTTAAAATAATTTTGAATGTGGAGGAAATCCTTAAATGTCATAGCAAGACCTAATGAATCATATAACTCCTTAAGATTAGCCTCTGCCATGTCCTTAAAACCATCAAAAATAATAACATCTGATGGCTCTTCAAACTCAGTAACAAGAGTTTCAGGCTTAGTCTCATCTGCAACTCTTGAATCTACAGGGTTAACAACATACTCCTTGATAGCCTGAAGCTGCTCCTCAGTTATATCTCCTGTAATTACATAAGTTGTAGCTGACTTAATAAGTGGGTTTTCTTCCTCATTAAGAAGCTTTACACACTGCTCAGCAGAATCTGCTCTCTGGTCAAACTGACCTGGAAGATACTCCATAGAGAAACAGACATCCCCATCGCTTACCGGGAAAGTCTCCTCATAAACCACGTCTATAGGTGGCTCAGAAAAAACGGTTACCTTTGCCTTCTCGTAGGTTTCCTCTGATACACCCTCCATGTCATAACGAACAAGTTCTCTTACCGCATCAGCTTTGATACCTAAGTAGTCCTTAATCTGCTGCTTAAGTTCTTTTGCCCTTACCGCATAATCCTCCTTCTTCTCAACATAGATTCTTTTAACCTTACTCATGTTTTGTCCTCCTCGTCAAATATCGCACGAAAAGGCACCCCTTACGAGTGCCTTCTCAATGTTAAATTATTATGCTTCAAGAATAGTCTTTATTATTCTTTTAATCTCAGATTCATCAAATGGCTTAGCGATAAACTCTGACGCACCACTCTGAACTGCCTCAAGCATATTGTGCTGCTGACCTGCTGCAGAAACCATAACAACCTTAGCATCAGGGAAATCAGCCTTAATCTTCTTAAGAGATTCAACACCTGTCATAATTGGCATTGTGATATCCATAGTTACTAAATCCGGCTTAAGTTCTGCATACTTATCATAGCCTTCCTGACCATTTACAGCCTCACCTATAATAGTATGTCCATCGCTTTCTAAAATACCTCTTAAAATTCTTCTTGATGTTCTTGAATCATCAACTATTAATATATTTGCCATAATTAAATCATAACCTCCTCATTATGCTATGTTCCACTTTGTTTCCATACAGATAACTATATCTGATCTTACTCCGTCAACGAAGCATGGAAGCATAAACATCATACCCTCTGTACTAATTGTTGTATCATCAACATACATGTTAGGAGGAAGCATATCTATCTGTACTTCTTCCTGACTAAGCTTTGATGCAAATAAACCGTTACATACGTTGATGAACTCACAAACCGCATCTAAACAATCCTCATCAATCTGGTCAAAGCCTTCTTTTGCATACTGCTCAGCAAAAACCTTGTTACCAGCACCACAAACGCCTATGAATAACTCATAGTCACCTGTAAAGCACTGACTAGCAATATACTTAGTTGTATATGTATGAATCTTTTCAATCTTATCAAATCTAACCTTGCTATCGATAAATCTTACGATATTTCTAGCCATAAGAGCCACATAATCCTTAACAATAGTAGGTGCATTAGAATCTCTTAAGAAAATTGGTATAATCTTATCTATATCAGAGCTCTTAATTGCGTCCAAATCAAGAGATGTAAGTCTCTCAGACTTCTTATAATGGTTAAGATGCTTTTGAATATCCTCTAATGAAAGAACACCGCTTTCAATAAGTGCCTGTACAAATAAGAGATATGAATCACCCTGCTTTTTGAGTAATGTAGACACCTGGTCTTCTGTCAAATAACCCTTTGATATGGCAATGTCACCAAATCTCGCATCCTGCATAGCCTGCAGCTGATTAACCTCCTCTGCCTGTGCCTGAGTCATATAACCTTCGTTAACAGCAAGCAAACCCATCTTCACTCTAGAAGTTCTGCTTACCTTGATAACCTCTTCATATTGTTCTGCGGTTAATGCTCCAATATCCTGTAAATATTTTCCAAAATATACTCCAAACATGTAACTCCTCCTTAGCTAACACAATACTGTTATAATTATACACAAAAGCATACAAAAAATCAACTTTATAATTAAACATCTAACCACTTTGATTTCTTTCCTCATTTTTGCTCTCAAAATGCATTTTTATAGCGGAAACAGTTGTATTTTTGCAAGTTTTTCTATATAATGTTTATTATCTTTTTACTATAATACATCACTTGAATGGAGAATCACTATGTCTATTAAAAATTCATTGAGATTGTCACTTGTACTTCTGGCATCCTTGCCCCTTGTATTTATGACATTTCTTACATATATATTATCATACAACAAATATCTTGACCTTGCCAAAAATTCGGCAACAGATACCGCAAAAACATACGCCGAGGGCTTTAGTGCCGAGCTAAACTTCCAGATAGCAGAGATAAAAGGTTTATCTAACGAAAGCACTATCCAAAGTCTTGCCCTTGAAAACTTCAACGGAGTTACATTAGGTACTGATTCCGCTTACTATAGTGATACAAAAGAACTTTTGACTAATACTGCTAATCATATGAATGGTTTTGTAGATTTCTATATCTACGACGAAGAAGGTTACTACATTGTAGGCTCTAACGACTCATCCACAGGTGATTGGCAAGAGTATATGGATACTCCTGTTTCAGACATAACAGATACTAGAATTTTAAAGTCATCAAACATTAACAAGGATGACAACAGCATAGAAATAATCACACCAATTGTTGTAAAGGATACAATTATAGGTCTTATTCGCGCCAATATTTCATCAGAATTCTTCGGCGCATTTATTCCAGAGACAGGTGATGCATTTATTCTTACCAACGACGGTGAGTATCTATTCGGTTCTGATGGTTTCTTGAGTCAACCAAAATTAGAAAAAAGTGCTATGAAGGTTTTTAATTCCTCTGAAACTAATGGATATATATCATCCAGCTCATCTTCCATTAAAAACCTCTACGGTTACTACTACTTAGAAGAACAGGATTGGGTATATTTTGTTAAACAGGACAACGCAAGTCAGCACGGTCTTGTTTCCACATTACCTATCACCCTTGTCATAACGCTAGTTATAATCCTTATTATTGCATGGCAGATTAGCCACGTACTTGTACATAAGTACACCGACCCTATCTTTACCCTAAAGGATAATATGGCTGAGGCAACTGCCGGTAACTTAGATTTAGTTTGTAACATAGACTCTCAAGATGAATTCGGAGAGTTATCTGATATGTTTAACCACATGATGAACATTATCTCTACAAACTACAAACAATTAAACGAATCCAAAAAGATTCTCGAGGAAAACGAATTAGAATTAAAGAAGAACTACGCACACATTGAACAGCTTGCATATCGAGATGGTTTGACTGGTTTATATAACCGAGTTGCATTTATGAAATATGCATATGACGTATTCCACAAGGAAGGCTCCCAGTTCAACAAACACGCTATCTTCTTTATTGACTTAGATAATTTTAAAAACGTTAACGATACACTGGGACATGATTACGGTGATTTGCTCCTAAAAAAAGTTTCTTCCAAGCTCCTCTCCTTTACATCTGGAGATGACATACTTGCAAGAACAGGTGGAGACGAATTCCTTATATTTAAAACAAACTTCTCCACTATTGATGAGCTTGAAAAATTTGCAAGTAATCTTGTAGAGGTAAGTAGTCATCCATTTGATTTGGATGGAGAAATTGCTCACATATCAATGAGTATAGGTATTGCCCTCTTCCCAAGAGATGGTCTTACAATAAGCGAGCTTATCAAGAATGCAGATATCGCTATGTACAGTGCTAAAAATGCCGGTAAAAACAGTTTCAAATTCTTTAACAGTTATATGGAAGACGATTTCAACAGACGAAACGATTTGGCAGATATCCTCTCCTCTGTTATCGATAACAACGAAGTATATCTCCAGTATCAGCCACAGGTTAACGTTACAACTGGTAAGATAACCGGTTTTGAGGCTCTTATGCGAATAGAATCCGAGCTGGTAGGTTACATACCACCAAGTGAATTTATACCAATTGCCGAAGACAGTGGTGTAATCAACCAATTAGGTGCCTGGGCACTCATCGAGGCTTGTAGTTTTAACAACGAACTTATCAAACGTGGTTTCGGACCACTAAAGGTATCTGTAAATGTTTCCACAACGCAGTTACAGGACAACAACCTTATCAATACAATTAAATCTATTCCTGAACGCACAGGTATGGACTTAAAGCATCTTGAAATTGAAATTACTGAGAGTGTTCTTATGAATTCCTTAGAGCATAACCTTGAACTTATTAACGAAATTAAATCTCTTGGTGCTTCAATTGCCTTAGATGACTTTGGAACAGGCTACTCTTCCTTTAACTATCTTACTCAGATACCTATCGATACACTTAAGATTGATAAATCATTCATCGATGGTATATGCAGTAACGAAAAAGACAAATGTATTGCTGATTCTATCATCTCACTTGCTCACAAGATGGATATCTCCGTTGTGGCAGAAGGTGTGGAAGATGTTGACCAGCTCAAGATATTACAATCACAGTTCTGTGATACATTACAAGGATATCTCTTCTCAAGACCACTTAAGTCAGACAAGTTTATTGATCTCCTTGAAAAACAATCAAAATAAACACCAAAAAAGGAACCTCTCAGGGTTCCTTTTTTTTATATCTAGACTATTCTTCTAAGAACTTTTTTATCTTATCTAACTGTACCTTTGTATCATGGCGTCCCATCTTATACATGTACTTTAGCTTATTCAAGTTCTTTTCCATACGACTAATCTTTATATGCTTACTCGGTCTTATAACCAGTATCTGTCCTTCTTTTTCATAATGCTCTATATACTGAATAGTTTTGTTGTACTGCTCATGACGTTCCTTGCAAGCTTTGACATAATCCGGATATTTGCTATAAACCTTTTCCAGTACAGCAATGGTCTTGTCAGGTTTCTTCTCATATCCCGCAGGTCTTGTAAGTACAACTATATTTTTCTTATAGCCTATACTTCTGAAAAAGGCAACTGGTATACTATCACAAGTACCACCATCTAAAAGCTTCATCCCACCTACTTCTACAATTTCAGAAACTAAAGGTAAGGATGCTGAAGCTCTAAGATAATCCATCTCTTTTCTAAAATCGGTACATCTTATATACTCCCCTTGACCTGTTTCCAAATTGCTACAACCTACATAGAAAGGAATATCCGCTGCTCTTTTCTCAAAAGCATCATAATCATATACACTAAGCTCATTAGGAATTGTATCGTAACAGAATTCCTTGTTGAACAAATTACCTGTTTTAATAAGTGACTTTAAGCTCATATATCGCTTATCATTGATATATTTTAAGTTATATCTCACGCTTCTACCAAGTTGACCTGCCATATAATTACAGCCATGTATGGCACCAGCCGAAACACCTATAACTGCATCTGGCCACATATTTTCCTGTATAAATACATCCAGCACTCCTGCAGTATACATACCTCTCATACCGCCACCTTCAAGTACCAGTCCAACCTTCTGTCTTTCACTCATATCCATAATACCTATGCCCCTAGTTATTATTCTAACCCTTAATCTTACGCATAATTCATATATAAAATATATGCAAAATAAGCTGCATAACATGCAAGCATCACTATACCACCGGTTTTTGTAAGTTTCTTACCCTTAATTACTGCCACGAAAAGAAGTACTGCTGCAGCAATAGCAACTATAGCATCTTTTATAAATGCTGCCTCAAAAGTAATATCAGTAATAACTGCTGAAAGTCCTACTACAAAAAGTATATTAAATATATTACTTCCTACTATATTACCGATAGCTATGTCAACCTTACCACGCTTTGCTGCAGTAGCAGAGGTAACAAGTTCAGGTAAAGATGTACCAAAGGCTACAATTGTAAGTCCTATAAGTCTAGGTGTCATACCACATTTTGCTGCGATGTAACTTGCCGCATCAACAGTAACATCACTACCAAACACTATACATACACCACCTATAATTACAAACAATATAAGAATTGGCATAGTATCTTTTTCACTAAGTTCTGTTGTCTCGTCATCAGACTCACCATTTTTCGCAGAATACACAAGGTACACCATAAATACGGCCATTATAACAAGAAATATAACTCCATCAAGTCTTGAAAGCTCATCTCCTCCCATACCAAGGAAAAGCATAAGAACTGTTATAGCAATTACAAATGGAATCTCTATTCTAAATGTATTCTTCTTAATAGGTAAAGCTGCAACGCATGATGAAACACCAAGAATAAGTAGTATATTCATAATATTGCTTCCTAATACATTACCAACGGTAATACCTGCATTACCAGAAAGTGCACCACTTATACTTACTGCAGCTTCAGGAAGAGATGTTCCAAAAGCAACTATAGTAAGACCAATAACCATCTGTGGTATATTAAACTTTGTAGCTATCTTTGATGCACCATCTACAAATATATCTGCACCCTTGATAAGCATCACAAATCCCGCAACCATAAGTGCTACATTAAACACTATCTGAACCGGGGTGCTATCTGGCAATATGCCAAGATATGATAATACTACTAAACCAATAACCAAAACACTTATAATTATATTTTTCTTTGTTAATTTCATATTCTACTCCTCAGGCAAGACACATAAATCGTCCTTTACTATCTTTAATACAATGTGGGTTTCTGTACACACAACACCCTCATAACTTTTTATCTCTCTGTTAATCATATCCAAACCTTCTGATGAATACGTTGAAACATGCAACATAAAATCATACTTTCCAGTCTTATAATAGCAAGTATCCACATAACTTTTAGACTGTACAAACTCCATAAAACCATCGTAATATTCTGGTCCTTTTACTTCTACTTCCATTATGGCATTCAATACATTTCCAATCTTTTCCTGGTCAATATTGACAGTATAGCCTTTTATTATGTTGTTTGATTCTAATTTTTTAATTCTCTCAATTACAGCAGATACCGAAAGGTCAATCTCCTCGCTTATGGAGGAAGCTGTTAATCGAGCATTACGCTTTAGAATTGCAAGAATCTTCTTATCTATCTTATCCACTTTATAGTCTCCTTTACTTCAGACTTGTCTTCAAGATCAATACTATGAAATATATCTAGATATTCCTGTTCAACCTGTTTCATAGTTCCCCTATAGAAATCCGGTGTAGCAGCCACATAAGGTGGTTCATCCTCCAGTTTATAAGCTGCAAATTCAAGAAATTCATAGTAAAGCATCGCATCATCTATAAGTTTCACCATCTGCTCCTCATAATCATTAAGCGGTGAACCCAAAAACTTTTCATATATGGCCTTTGATAAATTCTCCTCAATATCTTGATACTGTGGCAAATGCTTTTTTACAGGTCTTGTCACATCAGATATGTAACTTTCTACTGCATCATGAAGAAGACAAGCCATCTTAACTCTAGGTGACTCTCGTCTTGCCACCGCCTCCTCATAACAATTGATGCAATGTGCACCCACAGAATAAAAACTGCTATAATGACCATTAGCCCGGCAAAGCATAGACAGAGAATGCGCTATATCCTCTATCTTGATATCCTCTAAAACCGGGCAAAGGGGTGTAAACTTAATCTTAGTATACGTAGTAATATAATCATGCATAATAGCTACCTTGTCTAGAATGTAATATTCTTCTTACCTGCTAATAATCTTCCACCATTTACTACCATAACCACACCGATACCTATTCCAAGTACGATAGTTACAATACCAATAACTAAACTAGTAACTCCGACTGAATTCATTTTGCTGTATACTTTTTCCATTTCCATACAACATACCCTCCTTAAACAACATTTATTTTACACCATACTGCTCATAGTATGCGTCGATAGCGGACTTTAAACCGTCATCAATGATAACATTTCCCTTGTATGGCTTATTGTAAAGATGTTCAACAACATCTGACATATCTACGATAGCATGTGCATCAAAACCATACTTTTCTTTTATCTCATCAAGAGCACTTTTTTCCCCAGTACCCTTTTCCATACGGTTAAGAGAAACCATAAGTCCCTTAATCTCAACATCTGCTGCACCTTTTACCTTTGGTACAGTTTCTTCCATAGACTTACCTGAGGTTGTAACATCCTCTATCATAATCACTCTGTCACCATCTTTTAACTTACTTCCAAGGAAACTTCCCTTGTCTGCACCGTGGTCTTTTTCTTCCTTACGGTCTGAACAGTAGCGAACCTCTTTTCCATATAATTCACTGTATGCAATTGCAGTAACTACACTTATAGGAATTCCCTTATAGGCTGGTCCAAATAATACGTCAAAATCATCACCATATACATCATGAATTGCCTTAGCATAGTACTCACCTAACTTCTTAAGCTGTGAACCTGTCACATATGCGCCTGCATTCATAAAGAATGGGGACTTTCTACCACTCTTAAGAGTGAATTCGCCAAATTTTAATACTTCTGAGTCTACCATAAACTCAATAAATTCCTGCTTATAAGCTTCCATAATTAAGTACCTCGTTTCATAAAAATACATATATAATTTTAATCTAATTAAAAGTAAATGACAAGTGTTTTATTGTGTATAAATCCTTAGTTACCAAAAGAAATAATTTTATCCAGTATTACATCCGCAACTTCTTCTTTTGTAAGCATAGGCAACTCCACGCAATCATCTTTTGTAATAAGAGTCATAATGTTGGTATCTGTTCCAAATCCTGCTCCCTCTACTTTAAGATTGTTGGCAGCAATCATATCAACCTTTTTCTTTTCCAGCTTCTTTCTTGAGTTTTCAAGCATATTCTCAGTTTCCATAGAAAATCCACATATAAACTGACCTTCTTTCTTATGCTGGCCTAAATAACTAAGTATATCATCTGTTCTCTCAAGAGGAATACTCATATCCCCCTCTGTCTTTTTTATCTTATTGTCAGCAACATTTATTGGTCTATAATCCGCTACAGCAGCTGACTTAATGATAATATCCTGTTCATAACTTCTGGATGTAACAGCCTCAAACATATCCTTTGCAGACTTTATGTTTACTACTTCAACAAAAGGTGGTGGTGTAATACTGGTCTCTCCTGTAACAAGAGTAACATCAGCACCTCTTAGCATAGCCATCTTAGCCAAAGCATAGCCCATCTTACCTGTGGAATGATTGGTTATATATCTTACAGGGTCTATAGCTTCCTGAGTAGGTCCTGCAGTGACAAGGACCTTCTTTCCCTGTAAATCCTTCTCCTTAGCACAGGCCTTAAGGATATAATCCACCAAAACTTCTTCCTTAGGAAGCTTACCCTTTCCTGTTGTTCTGCAGGCAAGATAGCCTTCATCAGAATCTATAATCTCGTATCCATAGGAAGCAAGTTTTTTGATATTATCCTGAACTATAGGATTCTCCAACATATTTACATTCATTGATGGAGCAATCATAACTGGACATTTGGCAGGAAGAACTGTTGTAGTTAGCATATCATCTGCAATTCCATTTGCAATCTTACCTACAATATCCGCCGTAGCCGGAGCTATAAGAAAAGCATCTGCTGTTGTACCGAGAGTGACATGAGGTACATGAAGCTCCATTCCTCTATCAAAGGTATCTGTGTGACATCTGTTATTTGTAAGCACCTCAAAGGTCTCCGGAGTAATAAAATGTGTAGCTGCCTCAGTCATAACCACATGAACATCAGCATGAAGTTTAACAAGCATACTGGCTACATTTGCCATCTTATATGCCGCAATTCCACCACTTACCCCAAGTACAATTCTTTTTCCTTTAAGCATAATATCCTCCACAAGAAAATCTTACTGATTCTCCAATAATCCATGTTTTTCATAGTTGCTTATGCGAGAAATCCTGTTGTCATCATCCACAAAAACCACCTTTGGTTTATTGCTCTCATGTTCCTCTGGGGTCATCTGGGCATAACACATAATTATAACCTTATCACCCACAGAAACCATTCTCGCTGCTGCACCATTTAAGCATATCATACCACTGCCACTTTTTCCAGCAATAACGTAAGTTTCAAATCTATTTCCATTATTAACGTCTACTATCTGAACTTTTTCGTACTCGTAGATGCCTGCGGCCTCCATAAGAGCCTCATCTATAGTTATACTGCCCACATAATCAAGCTCCGCCTGAACAACAGTGGCTCTATGTATCTTACTTTTTAAAACATTTATAAGCATATTTATCCTCCAAAATCATCTAAGCTATACAGTAGCCATAAAATTATCTATAAGTCTTGCCTCATCACCAATATAAACCGCTATGGCGCAGAGAATTTCTCCCTGAATTTTCTCAATGCTCTTCATAGTATTCACATCCACTATCTCTACATAGTCAATTTTTGCCATAGGGGCAGACTCAATAATATCTCTCATAGCCTTTATAACCACACTAGCATCCTTTTCCCCGTCAAGGACCATCTGCTTACCTGCAAATATAGACTTTGATAAAACCAATGCCTCTTTTCTTCCCTCTTCAGAAAGATAAGTGTTTCTAGAACTTTTCGCAAGACCATCCTCCTCACGAATTATAGGACATCCCACTATCTCAATATCCATATCAAGGTCTTTTACCATTCTCTTTACCACTGCAAGCTGTTGAGCATCTTTCTCACCAAAATATGCCTTATCAGGCATTACAATATTAAAAAGCTTATTTACAACTGTACATACACCTCTAAAATGAACTGGTCTGGAAAGTCCACAAAGTGCATTTGTAAGACCATTCATATCCACATATGAGCAAAAGGCTTCCTCATACATTTCCTCTGGCTCTGGATGGAATATAAGTGCTGCGCCAGCCGCCTCACAAAGCTTAGAATCAGCCTCTAAATCTCTTGGGTATGTAGCTAAATCCTCCTTAGGGCCAAACTGCATAGGATTGACAAATATACTAACTACAACTTTGTCATTTTCAGCTACAGCTCTTTTTACAAGGCTCTTATGACCCTCGTGGAGATATCCCATAGTTGGCACAAAGCCTACTGTAAGGCCTTCCTTTCTCCACTGCTTTACCTGTTCTCTAACTTCTATTTTAGTGCTTACTATCTTCATATTTTTTTCCTCACTTAATTTTTAATATATCTATGTTGTAATCTTTACTAATATAGTTTTTCTATAACGTCATCATCTATAGCGTAGGTATGTTCTGCTTTTGGATATGTACCAGCTTTTACTTCCTCGTTATACTTCTTAAAGGCCTCAAGCATTATATTGCCTGTCTCTGCAAATCGCTTCACAAACTTAGGTGTAAAATCACTAAACATACCAAGCATATCCGCGTAAACCAGCACCTGACCATCGCAATCTGCTCCTGCACCTATACCTATAGTTGGTATATCAAGCTTTTCTGTAACAAGCTTTGCAAGCTTAGCTGGAACACACTCAAGAACCACAGCAAAAGCACCTGCCTCCTGAACTGCATATGCATCCTCTAAAAGCTTTTTAGCCGCATCCTCTGTTTTACCCTGAACCTTAAATCCACCAAAACAATTTATACTTTGAGGAGTAAGTCCAATATGAGCTACAACAGGGATTCCTGCCGCTGTAATAGCCTTAATCTGTGGTGCAACCTCAACTCCACCTTCAAGCTTAACCGCACCGGCTCTACCTTCCTTCATAAGTCTTCCTGCATTCACTACTGCGTCATACACTGATGTTTGGTAAGACATAAAAGGCATATCTATAACAACAAGAGCCTCCTTTGCTCCCCTTGCCACCGCTGCTCCGTGGTGAATCATATCCTCCATAGTTACTGATATGGTATCCTCATATCCAAGGATTACATTTCCAAGAGAATCCCCTACCAATATCGAATCCACTCCAGCCGCATCTATAAGCTTAGCTGTAGAATAGTCGTAAGCTGTAAGCATTGTAAGTTTTTCGCCATTTTGTTTTGCATTTGCAAATGTTACTACAGTTTTTTTCATATTCATTCCTCCTATACAATTATTCGTATAAAATGTTTCGTTTTATATCTCTTATTAAGACTTACTCAAAACAGATTCCATAGCCTCATAGCCTATTTCACCCTTGTATTTTGCAATATCAATAAGCTTAAGAGAAAGCAATCTATAAACGTCCTTATAATTCCCAGACAATACCTCCATATGTTTTTCCACCGTGGATACATCACATCTTTCCACCGGACCCGTCAAGGCATTTTTACAATCTGTTTCATATAGTCTATCTCCATTATTCTTAAACAATGGTTTCAACGCCTTTTCAGCTTCTTCACAAGAAAAACCGCACTGTTCTAACAGCTCCGTTCCCATTTTATAAAGAGCTATAACAAGATTGCTGGCAAATACAGCACCACTGTGATATTTCACCTTATCATCCCAAGAAATAACCTTAACAGAGTGTCCAATCTGCGCAAAAATAGACCTAAACAAATCTAGGTATGTACCGTGTCCTTCAATTGTAATAAAACATTCTTTGAAATTCTTATACGACTCAGTCTTTGAACTGACTGCATATATAGGATGTATCGAGTAGCCATAGCAACCACTCATACCAGAAAACACCTGTGAGGAAAGAGCCCCACTTGTATGACATAATATTTTACCTTCCATCAAACTTCCAAAGTCCTGCAACTTTTTTGCCACAGTCTCTATCTGTCCATCTGGAACAGTAAGTATCAAAGCATCACAATCCTTAACCAGTTCTTCCAAACTCTCATAGTAATTAGTATCAGTAAATCTTGCCGCAGCTTTAGCACTATCCGTACTCTGACTATAATATCCTCCTATCTGGTACAGCTTTTTACCGTCCGTGTTATGGATATCCTCGTAAAGCTTTAAATGTTTGCCTAGGGTAAATCCCATCTTGCCGGCACCAATAAATCCAATCTTCATACTACCACCCTCCTTATAGCAATCAAGTAAACAGCCATAAGAACTGGTAAATTATATGCTTTTTCTGGTATGGTTTCTCTCGAATACCATCCAGGCAGAATATAACACATAATATCCTATTTTGTCAAATCACCTTGACTCAATCGCAATAAAGTGGTATAAAGGTAGTGTAATTTAATTTTTGGAGGAGGAAACAAATTATGAGAAAAGCTGTAAAAAAGGTTCTTGCTGTTACAACTTTAGCTGCTCTTATGTCTTTATCATTAGTTGGATGTGCTAAGAAGACTGAGTGCGAAGGCTGTGGTGAGGAGAAGAAGTGCAAAGAGTACGAGATGACTTTCATGGGCGAGACTGAGTCTGGCTGGTTATGCAAGGACTGTGCTGAGGATACAGAAGCTATGTGCGAAAGCATGGGAATTGATTTCAAGAAGAAGTAATTTCCTACATAGAAAAACGGGGCTTAAATGCCCCGTTTTTTATTTTCCAAAATTAGCTGAATCATATTGCATCTAAGTGGTGTTGAATATATATAATAATTCCTTTGCAACTTCACGGCTTCAAGTGTATCTAGAGGCTTAAGCTTTCGATTTTTGATTACGCGCCACTTCCATAAACTCACATGTCTTGGGGAATATATATGGATTTTTGAAGACAATTAGCTTGTACCAAATATCAAGATTTTATAATTTGCGATGAATGCACTGCGAGAGTGACGTTTGAGTTGCACATAGTGCAACGAGTTTCACGATAGCAGTGCTAATCAAACATCGCAAATTTAAAATCTTAGATATTTGCACAAGCGTAGAGTTGCGAAAAAAATCCATATATATTCCCCCGAGACATGCTTAGACAGTATGTCCGTGGCGCGATTTATCGAAAGCTTTTAAGCCTAAGATACACTAGGAATCCTAGTTGTCTTCAGGAATTATTATATATATTAAACACCACCCTAGATACAATATTATGCAGAGATATAATGCAGAAAATAAAAAACGGATGCGATTGCATCCGTTTTTTTATGTTTTATTCTACACTGTAGTTAGGTGCTTCCTTAGTAATCTGAATGTCATGTGGATGACTCTCTCTAAGTGATGCAGCTGAAATCTTAACGAACTCAGCCTTCTCATGAAGCTCTTCGATAGTTTTAGCACCGCAATATCCCATACCAGCACGAAGACCACCAACTAACTGGAATACAGCATCCTCAACAGAACCCTTGTATGCCACACGTCCTTCAACGCCTTCTGGAACAAGCTTCTTAGCATTAGCCTGGAAGTATCTGTCCTTACTACCACACTCCATAGCTGCGATAGAACCCATACCTCTGTATACCTTATACTTACGACCCTGGAATAACTCGAAGTCTCCAGGACTCTCATCAGTACCTGCAAAGAGACTACCCATCATACAAACATTTGCACCAGCTGCAAGAGCCTTAGTAATATCTCCTGAATACTTGATACCACCATCTGCAATAACAGGGATACCAGCTTCTTTTGCTGCCTCATATGCTTCCATAATAGCAGTAATCTGCGGAACACCAATACCTGCTACAACTCTTGTTGTACAGATAGAACCTGGTCCAATACCAATCTTAACTGCGTCAACGCCCATATCAATCATAGCCTGTGCGCCACTTCTTGTAGCAACATTACCAGCTATAACATCAAGGTTAGGATACTTCTCCTTAATCATCTTGAAAGTCTTAAGAACGTTCTCTGAATGTCCGTGAGCTGTGTCAATAACAATAGCGTCTACCTTAGCTGCAACAAGAGCATCTACTCTGTCACATATATCTGGAGTAACACCTACTGCTGCTGCACAAAGAAGTCTTCCCTGTGAATCCTTTGCAGCGTTAGGATACTTAATCTGCTTCTCAATATCCTTAATAGTAATGAGACCCTTGAGCATCATATTCTCATCAACGATAGGAAGCTTCTCCTTACGAGCCTTAGCAAGAATAGCCTTAGCCTCCTCAAGAGTAATGCCCTCTCTAGCTGTGATGAGACCCTCTGAAGTCATAGACTCCTTAATCTTCTTAGTGAAATCAGTCTCAAACTTTAAGTCTCTGTTAGTGATGATACCAACAAGCTTGCCTTCCTCAGTGATAGGTACACCTGAGATTCTAAACTTAGCCATAAGCTTATCTGCATCATCTAATGTATGTTCAGGTGAAAGTGAAAATGGATCAGATATAACACCATTCTCTGAACGCTTAACCTTATCTACTTCCTCAGCCTGTTGCTGAATAGACATATTCTTATGAATAACGCCGATACCACCCTGTCTAGCCATAGCTATAGCCATACGGTGCTCAGTAACTGTATCCATACCTGCACTCATAAGAGGAATGTTCAAAGTAATGTTTTTTGTGAGTTTAGTTGTTAAGTTTACGTCATTAGGAATAACACTTGAAAACTGTGGCACTAAGAGCACATCATCAAAAGTAATTCCTTCGCCAATGATCTTTCCCATTTTGTTTATCCTTTCTTTTCTTTATTTGTCATGGTACACACATATGTAGAGGTTAATATATGGCTTCCCATCATACATAAGTGGAACCTTAATACCATCAATATCGCTTCTAAGTTTGATATCGTTACCCTGCATAGCAAGAGGAGGTGTGATATCAATAAGAATACCTAAAGTTGAAAATATAGTCGCTGTATTACCCATAATCATGTTGCCAAGCTCGTTAAGGGCTGATGCTGCCATCTCGTCAATCTCATTAACTGGCATACCAAACATCATCTTGGAAGCTATATCCTTTGCATTCTCATCTGTCATAGCAAGGATAGCCTGTCCCTTCATCTCTCCTACAATGCCTACTTGAATTGCATATGAAGTATCTTTTAAATTAAAGTCAGTTGCCTCTGGCTTACCCACTGTAAGCTTAATCTGAGTCACACTTTCCATAATGGAAATGCTCGACTGCAAAAACGGATTGATATGTCTTACATCAATAGCTGGTTTCATTAAAATATCTCCTTAATACGAATTATCGTGTCCCTATTAACATATAATTATACTATATTTGCCCTAACTATTCAAACACTTCTTGTTCAAAAAAATCGAATTATTAAAAATGTACAATATCTTATAGATAATTATCATTTTAATAAACATATTTCTCAGATGTGCTTAAAATATGATGTGATTTATCCACCTGTTTTACTGTAAATACATCTCCCGAAGAGGCTTTTCGGTCTTCTACCATAAGAGTATTACTATCTACATATATGGTATCTAAATCCTTGTCACCATCATATACCACTGAAAACTCATTAAAGTTTTCTCCGGTAACAACGATATGGTCGCTCTTATTCTTGATTGAAGAAATAGATATAACATCAACACCCATCTTCATATCGTCCTCTGGTACAGGTGAACCTCCATCATAAAGATAACGCTCACCAAAAAGCATATCATAGGCTATCATATGGATTTTTTCCTCAACCACCGCTGGATCCTCATAATAAATCTGTGCCTTCTGGGCATAACCATAAGGAATATTTAGAGCTGAAAGAATCTTGGTAGATATCTCTGTAGCCACGATATCCTCATCTTCCATATCTAAACCTATATTATTAACTAATATATACTCTGTCTGGAAAAGACTGCTATTAGGTAGATTCTCCTCTGTAAGCTCTAAAGTTGGCAAATGGTCACCATACAAGAGCAATACATAATCTTCTCCGTAAGCATCCAATTCTTCTATGAGATCCTCAATCATCATATCCATCTCATGAATCTGATTGATGTAGTAATCATAAGCAGGTACTAAACTTTCATCCTCGTAATCAACTTGGATGTAATCTTCCCATTCATCCATCTTCTCCGGATATCTTCCATGAGCCTGAACACTGATAGTATACACAAAATCTTGTCCCTTAGTATCCTTCATACACTTCATAATATCATCCACAAGAGTAAAATCTTTAGCCCAACCATTGTAAGTGTATTCCACGTCATACATATACTCTAAAGATATAAAAGCGTCGAAGCCCATAGTATCATACACATCTTTTCTATCGTAGAAAGATGACTTGTTGTTATGAATGGCATAAGTTCCATATCCCTCTTTCTTAAGGATACTACATAAACTCTCCACTGGTGTGTCATTTACAGTTGTTTTGTATGCATACTCACCAGCACCAAAATATCCTGAGCTCATACCAGTTATAACCTCAAACTCAGTATTGGCAGTACCCGCACCTAGAGCAGGAACTGTAAAATATCCTGATGGATACTCTTCTTTAAGCTTAGTGAAAGTAGGAACAGGGTCCTCACTCATATTAAGACCTACAACATCCTTTGGGTCAAAGAACGACTCAAGCTGTATAATAATTACGTTAGGTGTCTTTTTCTCCCCCTCTGAAACCACTGTATCAAGCTCTGCCTTGAGTTCAAGCACTGTCTCCTTTGAGTAATCCTCTGGCTCATCAATACCGTTATCAATAATACTGTTAGTAAAACAATAAGCAAAACCGTAGTCCTTGTACGCCTCTCCAAGATTAGCAAAGTCATCAGAAATGATGTTGTGCTTAACAGAAAAATTAGTAAACAAAAGCACAAATATCCACACACCCACACAGGTAAGCATAGTTCGTTTAACATGTCTATGTCCTTCAAATTTAGGTGTTTTCTTGAACAGGATGACCAGCAAAATCAATGCACCAACTATAGCAATTACGATAAGTATCTGTTGCCATTTTCTAAGATACACATCTATCATACTGAATACATCAAAAAGCATAAGGAAATCTATGGCTGCAAATGGTGTAACTCTATATCCGAGCACAACAAAATTAACTATACCACAGGTAAACCACAGCATACTTATCATAATAAGTCCAAAGACTCTCTTTCTTAAGAAAAGTGCAAAAAGCAAGGTGAAAAATATAATGGATACATTGTAAAGGTATACCACTGGTGAAGAAATCATAAATCCAATTCCCTTAAACAAAGAACGTCTTCCCAAGGTCTCCACCACAAGTTCCATGCCAAAAGCTATAACAAAACACTTAAAAATCCAAGTGTGAATAGAGTAAAACAACGCTTTTTTTACACGCTCTTTTACAGTCAACTTTTGTTTTGGAACAGACATATTATCTTCATCAGTTTGAGATTCGTCTAATATCTCAGCATCTTCCTCTGATGATTCAAAATCTACATTTTTCTCATTTTCTTCAATTATCTCTTCTTTTTTCTTCTTCTCGAATAACTTCATAATATTACACTCTCATTTAGATATAATTTTTGTATTTTATCTGCGTATTATTATACTCACAACCACATTTTTTTTCAACAAAAGTTTACATTAAAATTCATTTAAAATATTTTTAAAAATTTTAAAATTTATTATTGACACTTTCATATTCATATGCTAATATATGTCTTGTGCTTGAGAGAGCAACAAAACTTCATAAGATATGCGCGAGTGGCTCAGCGGTGGAGCACCTCCTTGCCAAGGAGGGGGTCGCGGGTTCGATCCCCGTCTCGCGCTCTT
>JAGBBM010000063.1 GCA_017938485.1 Lachnospiraceae bacterium | reverse complement strand
GAGGTTTTATTTTTGAAGAGACTTTCTATGGGTCCAGTTAGCTTAGACGAGGATTTACCATTAGGAGGATATAGAAAACTCACAGAAGAAGAGATAAAAAGCTTAAAGGATGTACACAAGATATGAGTCAAACAGAAGAGTTGAAAAAAGCTTTAGATGAATTGCATAAGTGGACCTTAAAGATATGCGAAAATGCAGGTTTGCCATCTTCAGAAGGAGAAAAACTTTGGACGGATATACAAAATTCTCCAAGTCTTTTACAGGAATATGCATACTACCATGATACAGGAGATTTTTTGTGCCAGTACAAGATAGAGGGATTTACTGTGGCTGATATACTTATATGGCAGATGGACCATTTTCGTTCTCATATGGATAGAGAAGACAGAGTAAATAGATATGACAATTATCTCTTGGTATATAATACATTTAAGACCATGATAGAGCTGGAAAAAAATCCTGAGAATATAAAGGCACAGTTTTATTCTGAAACAGGTACTGACCTTTCTGAGGGATGGACGTTATATTAAAATAATGAAAATCAGTCTTGACATAAAGTGATAGGTATGTAATAATGCATCTATGCCACTTTAAAACGTTAAAGCGTTACGGCTTAAAGTGGAAAAGAACTAATGACGAGAGAGGAAAAAAATATGGCTATTAAAGTTATTATGCTAGTTGTGTTTTTCAGCGTTATGATAGGCGTTGGACTTTACTGTAGAAAGAATGCTACAGATGTTAATGGATTTGTATTAGGAGGAAGATGCGTAGGTCCTTGGCTTACAGCCTTTGCATATGGTACCTCATATTTTTCTGCAGTTATATTCGTTGGTTATGCTGGACAGTTCGGTTGGAAATTTGGTGTGGCATCAACCTGGGTAGGTATCGGTAATGCGATTATAGGTTCACTTCTTGCATGGGTTATTTTAGGAAGAAGAACGAGAGTTATGACTCAGCATTTGGAGAGTAAGACCATGCCTGACTTTTTTGGTCAGAGATTCGACTCAAATATGCTTAAGATTGTAGCGTCTATAATTGTATTTGTTTTCCTTATTCCATACACTGCATCACTTTACAATGGTCTTTCAAGACTTTTCGGTATGGCATTTGACCTTGATTATTCAGTATGTATTATAGTTATGGCAGTGCTTACAGGTATATATGTTATAGCTGGTGGCTATATGGCTACGGCTATGAATGATTTTATACAGGGTATCATTATGATAATTGGTATTATTGCAGTAATTGCAGCAGTACTTAATACCCATGGTGGATTTATGGATGCATACACAGCTTTAGCGCAGGTGGAAGACGCAACAGTATCTTCTGCACCGGGAGCATTTTCATCATTCCTTGGACCAGATCCTGTTAGCTTGTTTGGTGTTGTAATTCTTACATCACTTGGTACTTGGGGACTTCCTCAGATGGTTCAGAAGTTCTATGCAATTAAGGATGAGAAGGCTATCGCAAGAGGAACTATAATTTCTACAATATTTGCTCTTATTGTGGCTGGTGGTTGTTACTTCCTTGGTGGATTCGGTAGATTATATGATATTGATGTGGCAACAGTTGGTTTTGATGCTATCATTCCAGCTATGTTAGAGGATTTATCACCATTCCTTCTTTCTGTGGTAATAATACTTGTACTTTCAGCTTCTATGTCAACACTTTCATCTTTGGTTCTTACATCAAGCTCAACACTTACTCTTGACCTTATCAAGGGTAATATCGTAAAGAAGATGGAAGAAAAGAAACAGGTTCTTATTATGAGAATATTTGTAGTTGTATTTATAGCTATATCAGCAATTATTGCTATGTATCAGTACAATAGTAATGTAAGTTTTATTGCGCAGTTTATGGGTATTTCATGGGGTGCACTTGCGGGTGCGTTCCTTGCGCCATTTATCTACAGTTTATATTGGAAGGGCGTTACAAAGCTTTCAGTAGTTGTAAACTTTGTATTCGCTTGCGGAGTTATGATTGCAAATATGCTTGTTAAGCCTTCATTCCCAGAGATACTTCAGTCACCAATCAACTGTGGTGCATTTACAATGCTTGCAGGACTTATAATTGTACCTGTGGTAAGTTTAATTACTCCTAAACTTAAGAAGGAAAAGGTTGAGGAAGTATTTGAGTGTTATAAAGAAAACTAGTTATACATAGTAACAAAAGAGTCTTCGCACTTTGCGAGGACTTTTTTGTTGTTAAAAGGTTACCCCAAGTTACTGTTATGTAATGAAATTTATATTGCGTAATATTTGTAAAATGGGTATAATACAAGCAAGAATTTTGGGAGGGCGTATAATGGAACTTAAGACAAATGAAACAAATTACTCATATGATAATGAGACCGAAAAAACATATTCAAATCCAAATGATGCTTTATTTAAGTCTATGGAAGCGGATGAACCTTATAGGGTAACTAGTACATATTCTAATGTTAAACCACAGAAAAATAATGCAACCAATATTATTATTGGCGTGGCTATAGTTATAGTTTGTTTAGGTGTTATTGGATTTATATATATGCAAAAGCATAAGTGCGATGGAACATATGAACTTTCTAAAGTTGAAGCAAATGGAGTAGTCTATACTGTAGAGGAGGTAGAGACAGCACTTTTGATTCAGTTCGGAACACCTATGACATATGACTCTAGCATTAAAATAGATGGCAAGAAAGCTATAGTTACTTTTAATGTTACCGGAATGATGGAGGATGAATTTGATACTGTTATTGATATTAGTGGTAATAAAATAGAATTCATAAATACATCACCTAGATTATATGGAGATTACGATCCAGATACAAAGGAAATTACTCTTGAAGTAAATGGAAATGCAATGATATATGAGAAAGTAGATTAGAGAAAAAAGTGAAGGGAATCCTCCCTTCACTTTTTTGCGTTAAAGTATTAAAAGAATATGTTGCCAAAAGTAGTAACAATCGTTTATAATGTATTTTAATGTTGTGATAAATTTTATCATTTATATAAAACATATTTGTAAGAAAAGAGAAACGGAGGATGAGACTTTTGAGTAAGAAACAGATTATGCTTGGTAATCAGGCTATCGCCCGTGGAGCATATGAGGCAGGCGTTAAGGTATCTGCTGCATATCCTGGTACACCAAGTACAGAGATTAGTGAGAATATTATAAACTATAAGGAGATATATGCTGAGTGGTCACCTAATGAGAAGGTGGCTATGGAGGTTGCTATAGGGGCATCTATATCAGGTGTTCGTTCCCTTTGTTCGATGAAGCACGTAGGTGTAAACGTGGCATCAGACCCACTTTTTACCGTTAGCTACATAGGCGTTAATGGCGGACTTGTGCTTGTTGCTGCAGATGACCCTGGTATTTACAGTTCACAGAATGAGCAGGATAGCCGTATGGTTGCTCGTTCAGCTATGGTTCCAGTGCTTGAGCCATCAGACAGTGAGGAAGCAAGAGTATTTACTAAGAAGGCTTACGAGATAAGTGAGAAGTATGATACACCTGTTATTCTTAGAACTACTACAAGACTTTCACACTCACAGGGTGTTGTTAATCTTGAGGACAGAGTAGAGGTTGATGATAAGGTTTACGAGAGAAATATGCGTAAGACAGTTATGATGCCTGCCTGCGCTATTGAAAGACATAAGTTTGTTGAGCAGAGATTAAAGGACCTTGCAAATGATGCCTGTGATATGGACATCAACAAGATGGAGATTAATGACACATCTATCGGTGTTATTTCAAGTGGTATTCCATACCAGTATGTTAAGGAAGTTCTTCCTAACGCATCAGTACTTAAGCTCGGTATCGTTAATCCACTTCCAAGAAAGCTTATCGAGGAGTTCGCTTCTAAGGTTGACAAGCTCTACATAGTAGAGGAACTTGAGCCAGTTATCGAGGAGCAGGTTAAGTCTTGGGGAATTAAGGCTATCGGTAAGGAGATATTTACAGTTCAGGGTGAGTACAGTGCAAATATGCTTAGAAAGGCAATCTTAGGTGAGGAACTTGATATTGCGGAAGCAGAGCAGGTACCTAACAGACCACCTATCCTTTGCCCTGGATGTCCACATAGAAGTACATTCTCAGTACTTAAGAAGCTTAAGATTCACGCAGCAGGAGATATCGGATGCTACACTCTTGGAGCTGTTGCACCACTTAATGTTATCGACACTACAGTGTGTATGGGTGCAAGTATCTCAACTCTTCACGGTATGGAAAAAGCTAAGGGTAGAGAATTTATCAAGGATTGGGTTGCTGTAATCGGTGATTCAACATTCCTTCACACAGGTGTAAATTCTCTTATGAATATGGTTTACAACAAGGGTACAGGAACAGTTCTTATCCTTGATAACTCAACTACAGGTATGACTGGTCACCAGGAGCATGCTGCAACTGGTAAGACTCTTATGGGTGAGCCTACATATCCTATTAACCTTTACAATTTATGTAAGGCTATGGGAATTGAGAATGTCTACGAGGTAGATGCATTTGACCTTGATGCTATGGAAAGCATTATTAAGCAAGAAGTTGCAAGAGAGGCAGTGTCTGTTATTATCTGTAAGTCACCTTGTGCACTCCTTAAGTCCTATGTGCCAAAGGGTAAGTGTATTGTAGATGACGAGAAGTGTAAGAAGTGTGGTGCATGTCTTGTACCAGGATGTCCAGCTATGACTAAGAAGGACGGACACATTGTTATTGACGAGACTATGTGTAATGGATGTGGACTTTGTATGAGTAAGTGTCCATTTGATGCAATATCATTAAAGAAGGCAGGTGAGTAATATGGCTAAGAATACAGTAAATATCATGATAGTTGGTGTAGGTGGACAGGGAACACTCCTTGCTAGCCGTATCCTTGGAAATATTACTACATCCGCAGGATATGATGTTAAGATTTCAGAGGTACATGGTATGGCACAGCGTGGCGGTAGTGTTGTAACCTTTGTTAGATATGGTGAAAATGTGGCTGAGCCTATCGTAGAGGAAGGTCAGGCAGATATCCTTATAGCTTTTGAGAGACTTGAGGCTTTAAGATATGCTCACTTCCTTAAGAAGGACGGAACAATCATTATAAATGACCAGAGAATCGACCCTATGACAGTTGTTACAGGAGCTATGGAGTATCCAGAGAACATCATAGAGAACCTCTCTGCTAAGTACAATGTTATATCAGTAAATGCTATGGCTGAGGCTGAGAAGATGGGTAACACAAGAGTATTTAATACTATTATCCTTGGTCTTACAGCTACTAAGATGGAGTTCGCTAAGGAAGCTTGGATAGAGACTATTAAGGCTATCGTTCCACCAAAGACAGTAGAACTTAACCTTAAGGCATTCGAGGCTGGTTTTGCAATGAATGCATAGTGATTAAAGGTAAAGATAAGAGAAACAGAGGTAAAAAATAATGCCAATTACACAATATTTGGAGAGAAATGCAACGGAATATGCTGACGAGGTATGTTTAGTTGAGATAAATCCTGAGATTCAGGAAAAGAAGAGAGTTACTTGGAGAGACTATGAACTTATTGAGGCTAATCCATACTGTGACTACAGAAGAGAGATAACTTGGGCAGTGTTTGACGAGAAGGCTAATAGATTTGCAAACCTTCTTATCTCAAGAGGAATTAAGAAGGGTGACAAGGTTGGTATTCTTCTTATGAACTGTCTTGAGTGGTTGCCAATCTATTTTGGTATACTTAAGACTGGTGCCTTAGCAGTACCACTTAACTTCAGATATGATTCAGAGGAGATTAAGTACTGTCTTAAGCTTGCTGATGTAGATATCCTTGTGTTTGGACCTGAGTTTATCGGTCGTATCGAGGAAATTGCAGATGAGATAGAGAAAAATAGACTTTTATTCTATGTAGGTGGTAATTGTCCATCCTTTGCAGAGGATTATGATAAACTTACTGCAAATTGTTCAAGTAAGAAACCGGATATAGAGATTACTGACGACGATGATGCAGCAATCTATTTCTCATCAGGTACAACAGGATTCCCTAAGGCTATATTGCATTCCCACACAGCGCTTATGCACTCAGCAGCTTGTGAACAGAATCATCATAAGCAGGGCAGAGATGATGTATTCCTTTGCATTCCACCTCTTTATCACACCGGAGCAAAGATGCATTGGTTTGGAAGCCTTTTTGCAGGTAGCAAAGCGGTGCTTCTTAAAGGTGTTACACCTAAGACTATTTTCGAGACTGTATCAAATGAGAAGTGTACTATAGTGTGGCTCTTAGTACCTTGGGCTCAGGATATTCTTCTTGCAATAGAGCGTGGAGAAATAAAAGTAGAGGATTATGAACTCGCTCAGTGGAGACTTATGCACATTGGTGCTCAGCCAGTACCACAGAGCTTGATTAAAAAGTGGAAGGAGATATTCCCTAACCACGATTATGATACAAATTACGGACTTTCAGAGTCTATCGGACCAGGTTGTGTACATCTTGGTACTGAAAACATACATAAGGTTGGAGCTATTGGTATCCCTGGTTACGGATGGGAAGTAAAGATAGTAGATGAGGCTGGCAATGAGGTTGCCCAGGGAGGAGTTGGAGAGCTTGCAGTTAAGGGGCCTGGCGTTATGAAATGTTACTACAAGGATAAGAAGGCTACCAACGAGGTACTTAAGGGCGAGTGGCTTCATACCGGAGATATGGCTATGCTTGACGAGGATGGCTTTATCTTCCTTGTAGACCGTAAAAAGGACGTTATTATCTCTGGTGGTGAGAATATCTACCCAGTACAGATAGAGAACTTTTTAAGTAAGCATGCTGCTATTAAGGACGTAGCTGTTATCGGTATAGCAGATGCCCGTCTCGGTGAGATATCTGCAGCTATTATAGAGCTTAAGCCGGGAATGATAGTTACAGAGGATGAGATTAATGAGTTCTGTAAGGAACTTCCAAGATACAAGAGACCTCGTAAGGTTATCTTTGCAGATATTCCTCGTAACCCTACTGGAAAGATTGAGAAGCCAAAACTTCGTCAGATATATAATAGTGAAGCACTTGTTGCAGCACAAAATAAAGCATAATGTGTACAAGTGTAGCAAAAGTTACACATTCTTAGTGCAACAAATACTTGCTTTACAATAAAAAAATGTAAGTGATATAATAATAGATGTTATATAGTGATTCTGCTATATAACATCTATTTTTTGTTTGTCTTTGGCATTTTCGCCGGATTTTCAATTACATTTTTTTATATTATTTTAAGGAGGGCGTATGCCTATGGGAAGAGCGGATGTTTCTTTGAAAAATTTTTTTGCTGATAGAAAACGGTATGCCGATTTGTTTAACGGAGCTTTGTTTGATGGGAAAGATGTTATAAAATCTGAGGATTTAGAGATTGTCAACAACGAATCTAGTGTAATTTTTCCTGATAGTATGGGTAAGAAAAGAACAGTAACTAGATTTGGTGATATTAGGATGAGGTGGAAGAAAGAGGTTATTTTGGCAGTCCTTACGACAGAGTTTCAGGATGAAGTCCACTATGCTATGCCTGTAAAGAATATGATGCTAGAGAGTTTGTGTTACATAGATCAGATGCGAGATATTTGGAATAATATTTCGGAAAGTGATATGGTAAAGGAACTTAGAACGGCAGAGCTTTTTTCTAGATTTAGAAGAAACGACAAATTATTCCCCGTTATATCTATAGTTTTTTATTATGGAGATGAGTGGGATGGAAGTACTTGTTTATATGATATGTTTAAGTTTTCCAGTGAATCGTTGACAAAAGATAATTTGGATGTTTTCTCTAAATATGTCACTAATTATAAAATTAATCTTTTTAATCCACGGGATATCTCCGACTATACAGTTTTTAAAACAGATTTACAAATAATATTCAGTATGTTACAATACAAAGAGGATAAAGACGCAATGCGAAGATATATTCACAATAATGCAGGGTATTTTAGTTCTATGACCTTAGAAGCGGCAGAGGCAACAGGGACGTTGCTTCATAGTTATAGTTGGTTCGACAGAACTATCGACAAGTTGAAGAGTAAGAAGAAGGAGGAATGCGATATGTGTAAGGCTATAGATGATATGATTAATGAAGGTGTAGAAAAAGGTATAGAGATAGGAATGAAAAAAGGAATAGAAAAAGGAATAGAAAAGGGAATAGAAAAGGGAATAGAAAAGGGAAAGATTATGGGCATCGTGTGTGCTTATCGCGATATGGGTTATTCGGACGAATATATAGCTGGGGTAATTAATTTGTCAGTTGAAGAGGTGAAAAATATAGTTTTTTAGTAAAAAAATAGAAAATAACACAAAAAATACATTAATAATATACCATTAGTATATATACAATGGATTTAATTTTCTTGCAAAATAGGTATAATTTAGTAAATAGATATTATGTCGGGTGGTATTATGGCAAGAAAAAAGATTTCCTCTGAAAAAATAGAAACAGCGGACAGATTGCGTTGTCTGAGAGAGCGCATGGGATGTACTCAAGAAGTTTTTGCTAACAAGCTAAATGTTTCTTTGTCAGCATATAAAAAGATTGAGAGTGCAGAGAATAATGTTTCGCTGAATGTTCTTAGAAAATTGAATGAGATGGATGTTTCTTCAGACTTTATTTTGTTTGGAACACAGACTGATGTGGATGGCGCATGGAGAGCTATTCAAAGATGTTCAGAAGAAGACAAGTTGTATTTGTGTATAATGATGATATTACATTTTGTGGAGAAGAAAGGGTACAGTGATAAGACCGACATAGATGCTATTTTTGAGATGATTAAGAAAATTACCCAAGATAAAGAAATATGATAAAAAATGTTTTGATAATAGAAGATAAAGAACCACATATGAAAGCTTTACATAGAATTCTTGAAGAGATACCTAATGTAAAGGTATTTGAGGCACATAATATCGCTGAGGCATATTGTGTGCTTTCTTTTAGTCAAATTCACCTGTTCATGGTGGATATAATTTTAGACACTGACGAAGTGGATGATGTGTCAGGACTGAATTTTGTTAGAGAGCTGCGTAACAACAAGAATTACAAGTTTACACCAGTAATCTTTGTAACCTCCCTAGAGGATCCTAAACTGTTGTCGTATTCAGAATTGCACTGTTATGGATATGTTGAGAAACCTTTCGATAAGAAAATGGTACATCAGTTGGTATGCGAAGCATTGGAATTCCCAGTAAAAGTAGAGGAGGATAAAAATCTCTATTTTAGAAAGGATGGAATCATATATTCCGTAAATAGTAAAGAGCTAGTTTATATAGAAGTGCAAAACCGAGAACTAACAATCTATACTGTAAATGATAAGCTGGTGTTGCCATACAAAACATTATCAAAGGTTACGCGGGAGCTGGATGGAACAATATTTATCAGATGCAGTAAATATGTGGTGTTCAATAAGAACTACGTTGAATACGTAGATATTTCCAATAGATATATACAACTGAAGGGGAGAAAAGACAGTATAGAGATAGGCAGAGCTTATACTAAAGAGATGAGAGAGTTGTTTGGAAATGATTAATGTACTGGTTATTGTGATGGAAGCCATAACAATGTGGCTGTGTTTACATAT